>LVAZ01000025.1 GCA_001603055.1 Victivallales bacterium Lenti_02 | reverse complement strand
GGGCCATCCTCTCCCAGGGCGGGATCGATGACGATGACGGAGCCCGCCGTGTAGGAATGGTGGGCGGCGGCCGTGCCCACCACCTTGCGCGAGCCGGGGATGGCGCGGGCTTCGAGAATATTGCAGGGATTGCGCGTGTAGTTGCCGTAGAAATGGGCGGTGCCGGTGCCGTCGGGGCGGGTGGTCCAGAGGCTTTGATAGAAGGTGTCGTGGCGGTTGATGTAGTCCCAGCGGGTCCAGATGAGGCGCCCGTCGTGGAGCACACTGGGGTCCCATTCGTTGGCCTCGCCGTAGGCCAGCGGACGGATGCCGCGCCCGTCCGGCCCGGCCCGGTAGAGCACATAGGTGGGACAATAGCGGCTGCCATGGTGGCAGCGCACCCCGCCTTGGTTGCGGGTCGAGACGAAGGCGAAGCCCCCGTCCGGCAGGTGGCAGGGGTCCCAGTCCTCGATGAGGACGGTGCGGCGTCCGTCAACTGTGGTCATGGGATCGTCCGCCGTACCGGTAAGCTGGCGCAGGCCGCTGCCGTCGCTGTTGACTTCGTAGATGAAGGAACGGCGCAATCTGGGATCGGCAATGGTTTGGTCGCAGTAGGCGAAGAGGATGCGCCGGGCATCGAAGGACAGATCGGGGCCTTGCACGGTGCCGGGCGGAAGCTGGCCTTTGAGCAGAACGGTTTCGCCGGGGGCATCCGACCGCCAGTCGTCGAGGATGACCAAACCGTCGCCAATCCCGTTGAAGCGCCCGAGGTATTGGTCGGTCTGGTGCTGGAAACTGGGGGGAGGGCGTTTGGTGACAAGCAGGCGGGGAAAGTCGAGATCGGGATGGGAGAAGATCATGTTCCGGCGCAGGGCGAGGGCTTCCTGACGCAGGGGTTCGCTCTGCTCGGCCGGGGCCTCGGCCGCGCGCGCTTCAAGGGCGGCGAGGGCGGCGGCATGTTGCGGACGGTGAGCGGCCTGCTCGACGAAGGCGAGGGTGAGCCGGGCCATTTCCAGAGCGCCGACCAGGGTCGCCGTGTCCGGTCCCTGCCGTTTCCGGACCACGGGCGCCTCGGCGGGGTGGTGCTGGCGGGCGTTGGGACTGCGCGGACTGCGGAAACGCACCCCCTCGGCCAGCAACTCCAGTTCGGCGACGGACGTCCATTGCCGTCCGCCTGCTTCGGACAGGGCCTGCCAGCGCAGAAACCGGGTCCGCACCGGTTCGGGGAAGAGGATTTCCTCGGTTCCGCTCCGTTGCGTAAACGTTCCTTGAACAATGTTCGGACTCCACGTCTCGCCGTCGGGCGAAATCTGCACGGCGTAGTCGCCCACGTTGCCGTTGGGCGGGTCGGGGCGCCGCTGGTAGCGGAAGCCGACCAGGGTGAATTCGGCCCCGAGGTCGATGATCAGATGGTGGGGGAGTTTGGTCTCGCCCGCCCCCCAGGGGGAGTGCCACATGGTCGCGGGGTCGCCGTCGAGGGCGTTCGCGGCGCCATAGCCCGCCGCCGCACTGTCGGCCTGAACACTCACTTGCACCGTGCGCGGTTCGGCGGCGAGCGTGCCTGCGACCAGCAGAAGCAGGTTGAACCAGTGTGAGGAAGTGCCGATCATTGGAGAATCCCCCGATGGCAGACGATGCGTCAACAACTATAGCACTCACTGCGACATCCCACCTCCGCCGCATGCAGCCAGGTTCGCGGTCAAGGCTGGCAGTCGTCGCCGCCGCCGGAAGAACCAAAAAATGTGTGCCGACTGTTTGAATTATGACATGCCGCAGCTATTGTTAAGTATGTTGATTGACAATACTCGCATTTGCGTTGGCGCCTCATGCGGCAACGCTCCGCCGGCCGAACCGGTCCGCGTTCTCCGCTATAGACGAGTTGGAGCAACCAGTGAACGCCCCCACATCCAAGCATCCATCCTACGCAGGCGACGGCACGGCCGAGGACGTGCTGCGCTGGGCTCTCGGCGCCTTCCACCCGCGCATCGCCATTGCGTGCAGCTTCCAGCACACCGTGCTGATCGACCTGGCCATGAAAATCCGCCCGGATGTGCGGGTGTTCTCCATCGACACCGGGCGTTTGCCCGAGGAGACCTATCAGTGCGCGCGCGACATTGAGCGCCATTTCGGCATCCGCATCGAGTGGTTCCACCCGAAGCACGACGCTGTCGAGGACCTGATGCACCAAAACGGCCCCTTTTCTTTCCGTGAGAGCGTCGCGTCCCGCCGCCAGTGCTGCGCCATCCGCAAGGTCGAACCCCTGAACCGCGCCCTGGCCGAGCTGGACGCCTGGATCACCGGCGTCCGGCGCGAGCAGACCGACACCCGGGCCAACGCCGGGAAAATCGAAATCGACGAGGCCCACGGGGGAATCGTCAAAATCAACCCGCTGGCGGACTGGAGCTACGACCAGATCCGGACCTACGTCAAGGAGCATCGTCTTCCCTACAACACCCTGTTCGAAAAGGGCTACAGCTCGATCGGCTGCGCCTGCTGCACCCGCGCGGTGGAACCGGGCGAAGACCCCAGGGCCGGGCGCTGGTGGTGGGAAAACCCCGAACAGAAGGAGTGCGGCCTGCACATCAGGAACTGGAGCATATGAACACCATACCAGGCTGCCAGAACCCGGGCTTTTGCCTCCCAATCCCGTCTCTCCTTTCCATCTCGGTCGGCATCGAACCTCCAGCAAAGGACTTCCTCATGAATCTGACGATCAACGGCACAACCAGCGAAATCCCCGACGGCCTCACCGTCGCGGGACTCCTTGAATACCAGAAAGTCAAAATGCCCGACATGGTGTCCGTCGAACGGAACGGCGAAATCCTGCCCCGGCAGGAATTCCCGTCCACCCGCCTCGCGGAAGGCGACCAGATCGAGTTTCTCTACTTCATGGGCGGAGGTTCCCGATGAATCTGAGCGAAGTGCAAATCGAACGCTACTCGCGGCACATCCTCCTTTCGGAGGTGGGCGGCGCGGGCCAGGAACGGCTGCTGGCGGGACGGGTCCTGCTGGTCGGAGCCGGCGGTCTGGGCAGCCCGGCCAGCCTCTATCTGGCGGCGGCGGGAGTCGGCACCATCGGTCTCATGGACGGCGACGCGGTGGACCTGAGCAACTTGCAGCGGCAGATCGCCCACACAACCCCCGACATCGGCAGGCCCAAGGTCGAGTCCGCCGCCGAGAAAATCCGCGCCATCAACCCCGACGTGACCGTCCGCGCCTACCACGAGCGGCTGACTGCGGCCAACGCCCTGGACATCCTGAGCGACTACGATTTCGTCATCGACGGCACGGACAACTTCCCGGCCAAGTTCCTCGTGGCCGACGCCTGCCATTTCGCCCGCAAGCCCTACTCCCACGCGGGCATTCTCAAGTTCGACGGCCAGACCATGACCGTGCGGCCGGGGGAGAGCGCCTGCTACCGCTGCGTGTTCCACGCCCCGCCCCCGCCCGGTGCCGTCCCCTCCTGCTCGCAGGCCGGGGTGCTCGGCGTCCTGGCCGGAGTCATGGGCACCCTCCAGGCCACCGAGGCGCTGAAATATCTTCTCGGCCAGGGAGAGCTGCTCGCCAACTCCCTCCTGGTCTACAACGCGCTGGCCCTCCAGTTCCGCAAAATCACCCTCAAGCGGAACCCGAAATGCCCGCTCTGCGGGGAGACTCCCAGCATCACGGAACTGCGCGACGAAGCCCCTGTCGCGTGCAGCATACAGAGCAAACGCTGACGTGGACGGACTGGAAACGACCATGAACCTATACATCGAGCAAGCGGTGGCCGACGCACTGGTCGCGGCGGCCCGCCGGGCCGCACCCCTCGAGGCCTGCGGCCTGTGCGGGGGTCGCGACGGCCGGGTGAGCGTATTCCACGAACTCGCCAACCGCGACGCCTCCGGCGAGCATTTCACCATGCTTCCCGAGGACCAGTTCGCCGCCGTCAAGGCCATGCGCGCCAAGGGCCTTGCCATGCTGGCCATCTGGCACAGCCATCCGGCCACCCCCGCCCGCATGTCGGATGAAGACAAAAAACTGGCATACACCCCCGGCGTTGCCTACCTTATCACCTCGCTGGCCGATCCCTCGGCCCCGCAGACCCGCGGATACACCATGCGGGACGGAGACGCTCATCCCCTGGTCATCCACACCATCGAAACACAGCAGCAGGGTGACGCGACATGACAACGGTATCCTCCTATCGGCTTCCCCAGGATTTGCCCGCCGACATCGACACCTACGAGCAGGAGGTGCAACGCTTCCTGCGCGGCGAGACACCGGGCGGCGTCTTCAAGGCCAAGCGAGTGCCGCGCGGGGTCTACGAACAGCGCGAGGACGGCACCTACATGGTGCGCGTCCGGGTCGCGGCGGGCACCCTGACTCCGGTCCAGACGGCCGAGCTGGCGGCGGCGAGCCGCGCCTTCGGCAACGGGGTCCTGCACGTCACCACCCGCCAGGACATCCAGTTCCACGACGTGGCCATCGAAAACACGCCGGCGGTCATGCGGCGGCTGCTGGCCGTGGGCCTGACCAGCAAGGGCGGCGGCGGCAACACCGTGCGCAACATCATGGCCTGCCCCTATGCCGGCATCTGCCCCGCCGAATGCTTCGACGTGACCGCCTGCGCCCACGCGGTCACCGAGTACCTCATCACCCTGGTGGGCAGCTACAACCTGCCCCGGAAGTACAAAATCGCCTTCAGCGGCTGCGCCGCCGACTGCGGCCTGGCCCAGGTCGCGGACCTGGGCTTCGTGGCCGAAACCCGCGACGGCCAGCCCGGCTTCCGGGTCCTGGCGGGCGGCGGCATGGGCGCCAATTCCCGGCTTGCCGACACGCTGCTCGACTGGGTGCCGGCCAGCGACATTGTCCGCATCGCCGAGACCGTGCGTCGTCTGTTCGACCGCATGGGCGACCGCACCAACCGGCATCGGGCGCGGCTGCGCTACGTGTTCGAGCGCATTGGCCGCGATGCCTTCCGCCGGGAATTCGACGCGGAGGCGGCGGTCGTCGCGGCCGCCGGCGTCCCCCTCTGGTCCGGGGAACTGCCGACGAATCCGGCACCCGGCAGGACGGAAGCCCCGCAGGTCACCGTCATGGAGGGAATCCGGGTGGTTGCCCAGCGCCAGGCGGGATACTATGCCGTCCCCCTGCATCTGCCGCACGGCTTCCTGCCGGCGGCGGATTTGGCGCGGATCGGCGTTCTGGCGGCGCAATACAGCGCCGAGGGGGGGCTGCGCACCACCCGGGCGCAGAATCTGCTGATCCGTTTCGTCAAGGAGGCGCATGTGCCGCTGCTGGCCACCGCGCTGCGCGGCCTGGCCACCGATGTGCTCACCCCCGTGCCGCTCGACCGTTTCGTGGTCTGCGCCGGTTCCTCGACCTGCCGTCTGGGAATCTGCCTGGCCCGCAACGCCGCCCAGGCCTGCGCCGACGCCCTGGCCGATCCGGCCATCCGCCGGGACACCATCGAGGCGATGGAATTCTACCTGAACGGCTGCCCCAACGCCTGCGGCCAGCAGCCGCTCGGCCCACTTGGCTTCTTCGGCTCCAGCAAGCGGTCGGGGGGGCACCTGGTGCCCTGCTACCGCGTGACCGTCGGGGGGCGCTGCCATGCGGCGGGCGCCCGCTTCGGCACGCCCGTGGGCACGGTGCCCGCCGCCAGCTTGGCTTCCTTCGTCCGGGACACTGCTCTGGACTTCCAAGCCAACCGGCAACCGGCCGAATCGTTCATCGCCTACAGCGACCGGGTCGGGATCGAGCATTTCGCCGCCTTTGCCGAGCGCCATGCCGCGATCCCACCCTATGCCGAGCATCCTGAATTCTACCGGGATTTGGGGGCGGACGAGGCGTTCAGCCTGGCCGGACGGGGGGCCGGGGAATGCGGGGCCGGCGTTTTCGAGGTGATTCAGGAAGACCTGGCCGCCGCCCGGAAGGCCGACGACGCCTTCGGCATCCTCCTGCCCACCGCGCGCGCCCTGCTCATCACCCGCGGCGTGGATGCCCGCGATCCCGATGCCGTGCTGCGCGAATTCGAGCGCCATTTCATCGACACCAAACTGGTGGGCGAGGAATTCCGCCCCCTCCTGGCCCGCGCCCGCGCCCGCATCCAGGGCTGGGAGGCGGCGCTCGACGGGCTGGAGCAGGAGATCGGGCGTCTGCGCGACCGCGTCGAACTGCTCCATTCCACCCTCGACGGCAATCTCGAATTCCATCCGCCCGAGCCTGCCGAACCGGTCGCCGCAGCCGCGCCCCCGAGCGGCGGCGAACTCGATCTCAGCGGGGTCGCCTGCCCGATGAATTTCGTCAAGGCCAAACTCAAACTCGAACCCCTGGCCACCGGCAGCACGCTGGCCCTTGTCCTCGATGACGGGGAGCCCGTCCGGAACGTCCCCGCCAGCTTCAAGGCCGAGGGGCAGGAGATCGAGGAGACCACCGATCTCGGGAACGGGCGCTGGCGCGTGGTCGTGCGCAAGCGCAAATAAGGAACCATACCGAAGCATGAGCTACTACGAAGACAACTCATTGTCCATCGGCAACACCCCCCTCGTCCGCCTGCGGCGTCTGGCTGGCGGCGCGGCCACCGTGCTGGCCAAAGTGGAGGGCCGCAACCCCGCCTATTCGGTGAAATGCCGGATCGGGGCCGCGATGGTCTGGGATGCCGAGGAGCGCGGTGCGCTCCGTCCAGGCATGGAGATTGTCGAGCCCACCAGCGGCAACACCGGCATCGCCCTGGCCTTCGTGGGGGCCGCGCGCGGCTACAAGGTCACCATACTCATGCCCGAATCCATGAGCCTGGAGCGGCGCAAGGTTCTCAAGGCCCTGGGGGCCAGGGTGGTGCTCACCGATGCCGCCAAGGGCATGGCGGGGGCCATCCGCCAGGCCGAGGAGCTGGCAGCGCAGAATCCCGGACGGTTTTTCCTGCCCCAGCAGTTCGCGAATCCGGCCAACCCCGCCATTCATGAACGGACCACCGGACCCGAAATCTGGAACGACACCGGGGGGAAAATCGACATTCTCGTGGCCGGGATCGGCACCGGCGGCACCATCTCCGGCATCTCCCGCCACATCAAGCGGCACCGGGGGAAGCCCATTCTCACGGTGGGTGTGGAACCCCAGGGAAGCGCGGTCATCAGCCAGCATCTGGCCGGCCAGCCGCTCGTTCCCGGTCCCCACATGGTCCAGGGCATCGGGGCCGGCTTCATCCCCGCGAACCTCGATCTCAGCCTGGTGGACCGCATCGAGACCGTGACCAACGAAGAAGCCTTCGAGTATGCGCGCCGCCTGGCCCGCGAGGAAGGCATTCTCGCGGGCATTTCCAGCGGAGCCGCGGCAGCCGTGGCGACCCGCCTGGCCCGGACTCCCGCCTTTGCGGGCCAGACCATCGTGGCGATTCTCCCCGATTCCGGCGAACGCTACCTATCCACAACCCTCTTCGAGTAACGCAGGAGCACCGGATGTACGGACAAAGCGTGGAAGAAGCGGCCCTCACCGGCAGCCGCAAATACGATTTCGCCCGGAGCAATCCCCTCGGTTATTTCGTGGCGGCTATTCTGGCCGGCATCTATGTCGGCCTGGGCATCGTGCTCATTTTCGCGGTTGGTGCCCCCTTTGCCCAGGCGGACCATCCGGCAATCAAGCTGGTGATGGGCATCTCCTTCGGCCTGGCCCTTACCCTGGTGGTGTTCGCCGGGTCGGAGCTATACACGGGCAACGTCATGTTCATGACGTTCGCCCGACTGAACGGGAAGGCCTCGTGGCGGAATCTGGCTTATGTCTGGAGCCTGTCCTGGCTGGGCAATCTGGCGGGGGCTCTGGCCCTGGCCTGGCTGGTCGTCGCTTCCGGCAGCGTCGCGGCGGCAGGCGATTTCATCGGTCGGGCTGGCCTGGCGAAAACCACCGTCTCACCCGGCCTGCTCGTCGGCAGCGGCATTCTCTGCAACATCCTGGTGTGCCTGGCCCTTTGGACCTCCAGCCGGACCCGCTCCGATCCGGCGAAAATCCTTTTGATCTGCTGGTGCCTGTACGGGTTTATCGGCTCCGGCTTCGAGCATAGCGTTGCCAACATGACCATGCTTGCCCTCGCCGTGTTCGGCGGGGACGGCCAGGGATTGGGCTGGGGGGGTTATGCCTACAATCTGCTCTGGGTCACCCTGGGCAACACCATCGGCGGCATGCTTCTCGCCTGTGCCTACACCGTCGCCTCGCGACCGGCGAAACCAGCCGCCCAGGCCTGACATCGGCAATCCACTTAACCACTAGGAGTAGTATGGAACGTTATCGCATCAGCACTCTTGACCGCCTCGAAGCCGAGGCGATCCACATCATGCGCGAGGTCGTGGCCGAA
>LVAZ01000268.1 GCA_001603055.1 Victivallales bacterium Lenti_02 | reverse complement strand
GGGCACTATGCCGCTACCCACCTATATAATAGAAATACGTATAGTGCCGGAACCGGATTTTTCAACCTGCCGCGCCGGGGTCCGGCGGGGGGGGGTAGAGGCGGAAAAGGGCGGTGCCGGTGGTGCAGGGCCGGACGGCCTGGAAACGGATGCGCCAGAGGCCGCCGGGCCAGGAGCCGGCCAGCCGGGGATCGTCGAGGGGGATGGCTTCCACCGCCGGAATCAGGGCTTCGCCGGTGCCGGTGAGGATGCCCCGGCAGACACGCGGGGCGGCGGGGTCTTCCGCCGGGGCCATGAGGCGGATGCCGTCCTCGCCCAGCACCGGTTCGCAGGCGGTCACGAAGTTCCATTCCAGCTCGCCGGGGCCGCGCAGGAATTCCTGGCGGTCGCGGATTTCCACCCGGTCGCCGCGGACCAGGGTGACGGTGCGGGTCCAGGCGGCGACGCCCGCCTCGGCGGGGTAGGCGGGGGCGATGTCCATGGTCAGCTCCGCCCGCTCGTCGTCGGCCCGGTGGACCAGCCGCTTGGCGCAGGCGCTGCGGCCCGGATACTGCTGGTGCCCGTCGATGGTGGGCAGGTTGTGGTAGGCGGACTGCATGGTCCAGATTTCGTAGCGCCGGGAGCTGAAGGTTTTGGCGGTGTAGGTGCCGACCCCGGCGTCCACCAGCAGCGGCAGGCCGTCGCGGTAGACGACCAGGTTGCCCACGTCGTTGTGGTTGTGGCTTTCGGCGTTGTGGCCGCCCTTGACGGCGACGAAGAAGCCGGCCGGGCTGCCGCCCCGGCAGCGGGCGGTCATCACCTGGGTGTCCGGCAGCCAGGTGTCCTGCGGGTAGGGCGCCGCCACCGTCTCGGCGGCGCCCAGGGTCGAGAACAGCGCGGGCAGGGAGCGGGGCAGGGAGCGGGGCAGCCGGAAGCCGGTGCCGTCCCGGCCCAGGGCCTCGATGTACCGTCCCAGGGCGACCAGCTCGGGGTTGTTGGTGGCCAGGCCGAACCGCACGCAGAGCGGACCGTTCGGATTCGAGGTCGGCGGGGCGTCGGCGAAGTTGACGAAGCGGTCCTCGGCGATGTGTACCGCCGGGAGGTAGGCGCCCAGTTTGCGCAGCAGGGGCAGTTTGGCCAGGTTCACCGCGCCGTCGGTGGCCCAGGCCAGGATTTCGGCGCAGTCGAAGGCCGAGGCTCCGGCCCGGCTCCAGTAGCCGGGGCCCTCGTCGCAGCCGCCGTCGGCGGAGTGGTGGGAGAGATACTGGTCGAGGCAGCGGATCGCCTTCAGCACGCCGGCCGCGCGGCGCTGCGGCTCCCGGTCCAGCAGCAGGCTGGTGGCGAGCCAGTTCGAGCAGATCCAGGGGGTCCAGTTGTTGAGCGCCCGGCTGCCGTCCAGGCCCATCCACCAGAAGTCGTCGCGGTCGAGGCAGGGATCGAGGATGCGCTGCCCGGCTTCGCGCAGAATCCGGGGCACGATCTGGGGCGACAACCCGGCCAGGGGCTCGCCCAGGAGGTAGACGGTCCAGGCCAGCAGGGCACCGGTTTCGGCGGCGAACAGGTCCACCTCCGGCGCGGCGGTGTCGGGCAGGCCGCGCCCTTCGCTGGTGGCCACATGGGCGGAAATGCCCCAGAAGGACTCCTCGCAGATGCTCCAGGCGGCGTCGAGGATGGCGTCGAGGAAACGGCCCTCGCCCTCGGCGCATTCGGCCAGGACCAGGTCGCAGAGGATGCCCCGCCGGGGGAAGCTGTTCACCTCGTAGACCTTGCGGTCGCCGGTGCGGACGAATGCCAGGAACAAGGTAGCCGGCAGGCTCGGCCAGGGGGCCTGCCGGGCGGCTTCGCCTGCCGCCACCAGTTGGCTCCGGACGGTCTCGGGCAGCGCGAGCCATGCCGGACGCTCGCTCCAGGCGGGAAAAGGACGCAGCCCGTCGCGGGGCAGCAGGCTGTCGTTGACCAGGGAGGCGGAGAAGGACTCGAATATCATGGGTCAGCCCGTCGTCATTGGTTCATCGCGGTCGTGGCGAACGAAGACAAAGGGAACGAACATAACACCGGCCATTGCATTTGCGACGCTTCGCACCCGCTTTGTTGCCGTGCTATCTGTATCCCAGCCTGACACCATCCGGAGATGGACATGAAACCGAACCGGCCGAACATCGTTCTGGTGAATGTGGACCAGTGGCGGGGGGACTGCCTGGGCTTCCTCGGCCATCCGACGGTCGAGACGCCCCATCTGGACCGGCTGGCCGCCGAGGGGGTGAACTTCTCCCGCGCCTATGCCGGCGTGCCCTCCTGCATCGCCGCCCGCGCCTCGCTGCACACCGGGCTGCGCCAGGAAACCCACGGGCGGGTGGGCTACCAGGACCGGGTGCCGTGGAACTATCCCGTCACCCTGGCGGGCCTCCTCGCGGGCGCGGGCTACCACACCCAGGCCGTCGGCAAGATGCACGTCTTCCCCGAACGCTCCCTGCTCGGCTTCCACAATGTCATCCTCCACGACGGCTTCCTCCACACCGTCCGCCACCATGTCGACCGTCTCGAACTGGTGGACGACTATCTGCCCCACCTGCGGGCCAAGTACGGTCCCGAGGCGGACTACGCCGACACCGGGCTGGGCTGCAACGGCTACGTGGTCCGCCCCTGGGTCTACGACGACCTCGACCACCCCAGCGCCTGGATCGCCAGCCAGGGCATCGATTTTCTGCGCCGCCGCGACCCCCGCTGCCCCTTCTTCCTCTTCCTCTCCTTCCACCGGCCCCACCCGCCCCTCGATCCGCCCCGCGACTATCTGCACATGTACGAGGGCAAATCCCTGCCGCCCCTCTGCCGGGGCGACTGGGACGCGGCTCTGCCCAAGCGCGGGCGCGGCCTCGACAGCCCGGTGCCCCTGGACGAATGGCAGATCGACCGCGCCCGCCGCGCCTACTACGCCCAGCTCACCTTCATCGACCACCAGCTCAACCGTCTCATCCACGCCCTCTTCGCGGCAGGCTGCCAGGAAGACACCGCCATCCTCTTCTGCGCCGACCACGGCGACATGCTCTACGACCACGGCCTCGTCGCCAAATCCCTCCCCTACGAACCCTCCGCCCGCATCCCCTTCTTCCTCCGCTGTCCCCGCGCCTGGGGCATGCAGGCGGGAACCACCGTGGACGCGCCGGTCGAGCTGCGCGACGTGCTCCCCACCCTCTGCGATCTGGCCGACGTGCCCGTGCCCGACAGCATCGAGGGCCGCAGCCTCCTCCCCTTCTGCCGGGGCGAGAAGCCGGACTGGCGCACCCATCTCCACGGCGAACACACCGCCGGCGACCTCTCCAACCACTGGATCGTGGACCGGGAATGGAAATACGCCTGGTTCTCGCAGACCGGCCGCGAGCAGTTGTTCCATCTGGCCGAGGACCCCAGGGAGGAACACGACCTCGCCGGCCAGCGGCCCGCCAAGCTCGCCGAGTTCCGCAACCGCCTGATCGAGGAACTCCGCGACCGCGAGGAGGGCTTCGTGGCCGACGGCGCCCTCCGTCCCGGCGCGCCGGTCAAATCGATCCTGAGCCATCTCCAGAGCTGAAACAAGCGAGGAAGTGTACCATGGCCTTTTCCCTCTGCGTCGTCGGCTGCGGCTCCCTCTCGAAACGCATGCACGGCCCCTCGTACCGCCAGTACGCGGACCGGCATCCGGACGTGCTTCTGGCCGCCTGCTGCGACCTGGACCCGGCCCGCGCCGAGGCCTACCGCCAAGCCTTCGGCTTCGCCCGCGCCTACAGCGATTTCCGCGCGATGCTCGCCGCCGAGCGCCCCGCCGCCGTCTGCCTGATGGCCCCGGTCGAGGCCACCTGCGCGCTCGGCTGCGCCATTCTCGAACTCGGCTACCCCCTCCTTCTCGAAAAACCCCCCGGCCTCGACGGCGACGAATGCCGCCGCCTCATCGCCGCCGCCGCCAAAGCCGGCGTCCCCAACCAGGTCGCCTTCAACCGCCGCTACTGCCCCCTCGTCGCCGAGCTGAAAACCCGCCTCGAAGCCTTCCCCCCCGAGGCCATCCACGACCTCCGCTACGACTTCCTCCGCATCGGCCGCAAGGACCCCGACTTCTCCACCACCGCCATCCACGGCATCGACACCGTCCGCTTCCTGGCCGGCGCCGACTACCGCCGCGTCCGCTTCACCTACCGCGAACTCCCCGAACTGGGACCGGGCGTCGCCAATCTCTTCCTCGAAGCCGAATTCGCCTCCGGCGCCACCGCCCACCTCAACTTCTGCCCCGTCAGCGGCCTCCTCGTCGAGCGGGCCACCGTCAACCTCCTCGACCACACCTTCCTCCTGAACATCCCCATCTGGAACGCCTACGACGCCCCCGGACGGCTCCTGCACCTGCACCGGGGAAAAACCGTCGCCGACCTCGCGGGCAACGAGACCGACTCCGAAGCCGTCCTCGGCGGCTTCTACGGCGAGAACGCCAGTTTCCTCGACGATCTCCGCGCCGGCCGCCGCCCCCGCGGCGACCTGCCCTCCGGCCTCCAGTCCGTCGAGATCGCCGCCTGCATCCGCCACCGTCTTCCCGAAATCCAGTTCTAAGTTCTAAGTTCAGAGTTCAGAGTTCGGAGTTCGGAGTTCGGAGTTCGGAGTTCGGAGTTCGGAGTTCGGAGTTCGGAGTTCGGAGTTCGGAGTTCAGAGTTTGGAGTTCACGTTTTTCTGGGAGTATCCGATGCAAGACCGATTCTGGCTGCTGGCCCTGCCCTTTCTCGCCGCCGCCGCGACGGCGGCTCCGCTGGACCTGGAAACCCTGCGTGCGCAGCGGCGCGAGCTGGCTTTCCGCCAGCGGCGGCTCATCATGAACAACGACGGCTGCGACGTGCTCTACTTCCCCCGCGCGGCGGAGCTGACGCCGCAAGCCTTCCTCGACCAGCGCACCACCGGCCTGGCCGGCACCCGGGTGGGCACCATCTCCTACTGCACCATCAGCTCCGGCTTCAGCTTCTTCACCCACGACACCAAAGTCGGCAGCCTCCTCGACCGCCAGGCCTACGACTACGGCATCCAGGACCAGCGCCGCAACGTCGCCGCCGAACTCGTCGGGCAGGGCGCGGACTGCCTCCGCCTCGTCGTGGACTTCGCCCATGCCAACGGCATGGAGGCCTTCTGGTCCATGCGCATGAACGACACCCACGACGTGGCCCACCATCCCGACCGCCCCTACCTGCTCTTCCCCCCGCTCAAGGAGCAGCATCCCGAATGGCTCGTCGGCGACCCCGTCGCCCGCACCCCCCACGGCCGCTGGAGTTCGGTGAACTACGCCATCCCCGAAATCCGCGACCTCGCCTTCCGCTATATCGAGGAAGTCTGCACGAACTACGACGTGGACGGCATCGAGCTGGATTTCTTCCGCCACCTCTGCTATTTCCCGAGCACCGCCCAGGGCGGCCGGGCCAGCGACGAGGAGCGGGAGCTGATGACCGGGCTCCTCCGCCGGGTCCGTGCCATGACCGAGGACATCGGCTGCCGCCGGGGACGCCCCATCCTGATCGCCGTCCGCGTCCCCGACTCCACCGAATTCAGCCGCGGCATCGGCCTCGATGTCGAGCAGTGGCTCAAGGAGGGCCTGGCCGACATCCTCGTCACCACCTGCTACTTCCGCTTCCAGCCCTGGGAGTGGACCGTGGCCCTTGCCCGGCAGCATGGCGTGGCCGCCTATCCCGGCCTCAGCGAGTCCCGGGTCAGCGGCGAAACCCGCTTCCGCCGCAACTCCGTCCCCGCCTACCGCGCCCGCGCCGTCAACGCCTGGTTCGCCGGGGCCGACGGCATCTATATCTTCAACCAGTTCAATCCCAAATCGCCCATCTGGAACGAACTCGGCTCGGCCGAATCCCTGCTCGGCCAGGAGAAGCTCTACTTCATCGGCTACCGCGACGGCCGGGCCGGCGCCTATCTCAAGGACAGCGACCATCTCCGCGTCCTGCCCAGCCTCATGCCCGGCCAGGGCCTGCCCCTCAAGCCCGGCGAAACCCGCGCCATCGACATCCTGGTGGGCGAGGACCTCGCCGCCGCCCGCCAGGCCGGCTACGTCCCCGCCGTCACCGCCTGCGTCGAGGTGCCCGGCCTCGGCGACCCCGCCCGGCTGACCCTGACCCTCAATGGCCAGCCTGCCGGAACCCCCTCGACAACCGGCGACTGGCTCGATTTCCCGATCGATCCCGCCCATCTCCGCCAGGGGCCGAACCGGCTCGAATTCACCCTTGCCGCCACCGCCGCCGCCACCGGCCCGGAATGGCCCATGCACTATGCCGCCAACGCCCTGCCCGCCAAACCCTGGACCTCCGACCGGGCCAAACCCGGCGTCGCCTTCGCCGAAATGCGCGAGGACGGGCTGCTCGTCGCCGACCGGGGCACCGCCAGCGGCGACTATTTCTACTACCGCTACCCTTGGGGCAAGGAACCCGGCGGCAAAGCCGCCTTCGAGGTCGAAATGAAGGTCGTCTCCGGCACCAGCTCGGTCATCTTCGGCGACGGCGAGGCCGGCGACCGCCTCCGCTTCCACCCCGACCATGTCCACCTCCACCACAGCCCCCGGCACCGGGTCGAACTCGACACCACCGATGCCTTCCACACCTACCGCCTCGAAATCGACGGGGCCGACCTCGTGCTCTTCATCGACGGGGAAAAACGCCTCGAAGCCCCCGGCGCCCTCCAGCCCAGCCCGGGCCGCAACGACATCTCCTTCGGCGCCGCCAACAGCCCCGAAACCGGCGAGGCAATCTGGAAACACGTCCGCGCCCGCGGCGGCAGCGGCACCTTCTGCAACGATTTCGCCCTCCGTATCCAGTACCACCAACCCTGACCCCGCCGCAACCAACCGCAACCGCCAGCGTTATCCGGGCATCCGGACTGAGGTCCGGCAGGTGCCGCCCGCCCCGCCGCGCACCAGCAGTTCGCAGAGCGTGTCCCCGGCGCCTGCGTCGCGGCGCACGAACCATTCCTGATGGGAGCTGCCGACCACCCCGGCCAAATGGCCGATCTGGCGGTGCCCGTTCAGGGACAGCAGGCGGACGCCGGGGGCGGGCAGGAAATCCACCGCCACCGGCTGGAGGCGGCGCAGGCCCCGGCCCTTGTTGCTCACATGGGTGGGAAAGCAGCCCCGGTTGGCGATGCGGGCGCGGATGCGGTAGACCCCGCCCCCCACCTCCTCGACAGCCAGTTCCTCCACCTCGACCCGGGGTCGCCGGGCGGCATGGAGCAGGGTGAACTGGTAGGTGCCCTCGGCGATGCGGGACAAGTCCGCGAGGGTCGGCCCGCACAGGTGGCGGTTCAGCCAGCCGCCGATTTCCACCCGGCCGAGCTGGGGGTGGTCGCAGGGGGTCCAGGCATGGAAGACCGGGTCGCGGGTGGCGGCATCCTGCTTGTCCCACCAGTGCAGCAGACGCCGGTAGAGGGCCTCGTATTCCTGGTCGTTCTGGGTTCCGAACATCTCATCGGTGGAGACGCCCGCGCTGTTCAGCAGGTTGCCCAGTTCGAACTCGAAGACGAAGAGCCCGAGGTGGTGGTAGCCGAAGTTGTGGAAATGGCCGCGCAGATTGCAGTCCTTCACCCCGAGCCGCTTGACGTGGTACTTCACCACGGGCACCACGGGGAAGCCGGTGTGCTCGGCGCCGATTTCGGCCAGCTCCTGGAGCACCGCCAGGTCGCCGCCGTCGAGGTCCCCGTCCGACCCGGTCGAGGGCGGGCGCAGCACCCCGTTCGGGCCGTTGTGGTAGCCGAGGACGGCGAAGAGGTTGCCGCGGGCGTGGATGAACTCCGCGATGGCCCGCATTTCCGGTTCGCTGAAGGGGAAGTCGCCGGCGCCGCCCTGTTCCGGTTCCGGCCGCCAGTCGTAGGACCAGTTGCGGTTCCAGTCGAAGGAGCGTCCTTCGGTGGCGATGGCCTCGCCGCCGTCCCAGGCGTGGACGAGTCCCTCCGGGAAGGTGCGGTAGTAGGGGGGCGGGGTGGCAGCCGTCCGCCGCACCAGCAGGCGGGGTTCCTCGGGATCGCGGGCGAAGGTGCCGGCGGGGTGCTCCTGGCGCATGGTGAGAATGAGCCCGTCGCCGTTCACGTCCTCCTGGTAGAGCGTGTTGGGGAGGCGTTCGGAGCGGTCCGTCCGGCTGCGGGTGACCCCCGAGGTGGCGACCACGAACTCGGCCCCGTCCGGGTTGAGGCGCGGCACGATGTGGAAGGCCACGTCGGCCAGCAGGGCGGGTTTGCTTTCGGCGAGCCGCCGGGCGGTGTGCAGCGCGGCGTGGGTGCCGGAGAGTTCGGCGGCGTGGATGTTGCCGTGGATCAGGTAGCCCGGCTTGTCCTCGGCCGGCCCGGTCGCCGGGTCGGTGATGGTCAGCAGATGCAGCTCGCGCCCTTCGCGGGAGCGGCCCAGCGAGGACAGGCGCACCCAGTCGGGACAGGCCGCCGCCAGCGCCTGCACGAATTCGCTGACTTCCGCGTAGGTGAGGAAACGCTCGAAGGGAAGCTCGGGAAGCGGGGGCATGACTTCGTCTCCTGGTTCGTTCCGGGATATCCGCCCCAAAGTAGGCGGCGGGCCATCCGGCGTCAAGCCGGAACCGGGGCGGGGAGGCGGCGCGGCTCCTGAATCCGGGTCAGCCCCGCCAGCATCAGCCCCGCCACGACCGCGGCCGCGAGACTGATCGACACCAGCCCCCCCAACTGCCAGAACCAGGCGCTCAGGGCCGAGCAGACCAGCAGGCTGGCCACCTGCACCAGGCTCGATACCGCCAGAGCCGTCGCCCGCCGCTCGCTCGGGACGATCTCGAGCAGCAGGGTGCTGCCCCCCACCCGGCGCGCGGTTTCCGCCAGCCCCAGCCCGAAAAACGCCAGCCAGCAGCCCGTCGGCGTGCCCGCGGCTGCGGCGAACAGAGCCGTTGTCAGCAACCCGAACTGGCTGAGAACCAGCACCAGCTTGCCGCCGCGCCGGTCCCCCAGCCAGCCCGACACCACATTCCCGACCACGCCGCCCGCCATCTGGGCGATGACGAACACCCCCACGTAGCTCTTCGGCCGCTCCAGGATATGCAGGCAGTGCAGGGCCAGGAACGGGGCCAGGAAATACACCCCGTTGGGCAGGGCGGTGATCGCGAGATAAAGCCCGTATTGCCGGTTCCGCGCCACCATGCCCGGCACGGTCCGCAGATTGTCCAGCAGGGACAGGTGGGTATGCTCCGGCAGGGCCTCCCGGGGAGTTTCCCGCAGAGTGGCGAAGACCACATAGGAAACCACCAGGATGCCGAAGGCGTAGACATGCAGAATCCCGAAGCCCGCCGCGCCCGGATGCATGGCCAGGGTCCGCTTCACCACCCAGCCCCCCGCCAATCCCACGGCGCTGCCAATCAGATAGCGGTTGGCGAACACGGACGAGCGGCGGCGCGGCGGCACCGTGTGGGCCAGCAGTTCCTGCCAGGCCGGAAGCCCGATTCCCGAACCGATGCCGGCCAGCAAATGCCCGGCGGCCAGAACGAAGCAAAGCAGCAGCGGCCGGTCCGGATAGTGGAGCAGGACAAGGCCGATGGCCAGAATGGGCAGGCGCTGGACGAAGCCCGTGGCCAGCAGCAGCGGCATGGACCGGGTCAGCCGGTCCAGCCGGTGGGCGGTGAACACCGGCACCGCCGAGACCCCCAGCATCATCAGCACCGGCATCAGCGAAATCAGCCAGGCGGGACCGCCGAAGCTGGCGATGGCCGTGGTCAGCACCGTGTTGGCGCTGAGCAGCGCCTGCGACCCCATGTACAGACCGCCGTCCAGCACATGCGCCAGGTAGTTCCAACGATAATGGGGCGGATCAACGGATGGGCTGCGGGAAGGCATGGGTGTCCGGAACCGGGTGACATCATGTTGCACGGCCCGTAGTGTCATCCCGAGATGCCCGAATACAACTGGAATCCACCGGTTTCCGCCGGGACGGTCACACCGTCAGGACGGTTTCGCGCCGGCCGGGGGTGAAGGCGACCAGGGTGGCGTCGCCTTCGCGCAGGTAGGTTCCGTCCGCGAAGGCCGCGCGGGTCCGCACCTGGCGCAGGGGTGCCCCGTCCACCGCGACTCCCCGGGGCTCGACGCCGGTCAGGCGGAGGGTCAGCTCGGGCACGCGGACCGGCAGATCGAGCGTCAGGGTACGGTCCCCGGCGCGCAGTTCGGCCATTTCGCGGGCGCAGGCGTAGGTGGTGATCTCGCCGCACCGCCGCCAGCGGGTGCGCTCCCCGCCGGGATCGCGCGCGGCGAGGCGCCCGACCACGGTTTGCAGCACCTTGAACCCGCGCCGGTCCTCGTTGTGCAGCCCGTAGAACCCCTGCCAATGGCTGATCAGGACGGCCGGGTCGCCCGCGTCGATCACGGCGGGCAGGCGGCCGCCCGCGAGGTCGGCGGTGATGTAGTAGTCCGCGTCGGCCTCGCCGTAGCCGGTCCAGGAGCCGGTGCGGTCGCCGGTGGCGGCGATGATTTCGCCCATGGCCGTCCCCGCCTGGCGGTCGGCATGCCACACGGGGGTCTCGATCGGCCCCTTCTGGGTGACGCGCTTGAAGAAATAGGGGGTTGGATTGCCGGTGACCCGGCGGACCGCCGCCGCCGCGCAGCGGGCGTAGAAATCGAGCGGATTGCCGAACCCGCCCGGCGAGGTCACCCCCTCCGGCGGCAGTCCCGCGTTGGCCAGAATCCGGCAGGAGAGGGCGATGTAGTCGGTCACCAGCTCCTCGCGGTCCACCGGCAGTTGGTCCCAGCCCCACTGCTCCCAGAGATTGGGGGCCACCGGGCGCATGGTGCCGAGGTCCAGCACGAAGGTGTGGGTGAGCATCTCCGGGGTGATGTCGAAATTCGGCACGATGCACTCGCGGCACATGCGCAGCCAGCTTTCCTGCTGGCCGCTCCCGAACAGCGGCAGCGGCTCGTCGATCCGCCCCAGCCCCGCCGGACAGGGCACCACGCTGAACTTGCCCTTGACTCCCTGCGCGGCGCACCACTCGGCGAACTCGCGGGTAAAGCTCTCCGGATGCACCACCGGCACATCCTCCCAGCGCCGCCGCTCCCCGTCGATGGGATTCCGGTCCCGCATGAAAAAGTAGTTCAGATTGACCAGCACCGTCGAGTCGTCGATAATCAACGACAGGGGCACGCGGTCCAGGGCATGGCGGAGGATTTCGGCTTGCATGGTCGGTCTCCCGGAGTGGCCTGCCGGGAAGGTGGCGCTCCTATGCCCCGCCGTCAAATGGCGCGACTGAACGAGAAAGGCCCTGCCGCCGCCAGCAAAAGCCCCGTTCGCGGTCTATTTTGTCCCCGGTGCGTCCGCGAACCGCCAGCGAAAGGAAATGCGCGTGCTGCTCTACGTCATCCGCCACGGCCATCCCGACTACGCCACCGACTCGCTGACCCCGCTCGGGCAGGCGCAGGCCGAGGCCCTGCCGGCCCGTTTCCGGCCGCACGGGCTCGACCGCATTTTCTCCTCCCCCCTCGGCCGCGCGCAGGCCACCGCCCGGCCCACCGCCGAGGCCCTCGGGCTGCCCGTCGAAACCGAGGAATGGTGCAGCGAAAGCCTCGCCTGGCACGAATTCGCCCTGCCCTTCCCCGACGGGCACCGGCGCTGGATTTTCGACCTGCCCGCCGCCCGCCTCCGCCGCGAGGGCATCCCCCCCGAGTGCCTCGCCCAGATTCGCTACGAGGAGGGCTACGCCCGCCTCCGCCGGGACTCGGACGCCTTCCTCGAAAAGCTCGGCTACCGCCGCGAGGGAGGCCTCTACCGCATCCTCCGCCCGAGCGAGGAGAAAATCGCCCTGTTCTGCCACGCCGGTTGCAGCCGCATCTGGTTCCCCTACCTGCTCGATGTGGACCCCGTCTGGTTCTGGACCGCCTTCGACCTGACCCACGCGGGAATCATCGTGGTCCACTTCGAGAATGTGCCCGAGGGGCTCACCGCGCCGCGCTGCCTGGCTTGGTCCGACACCGCGCCGCTGTTCCACGCCGGCCTGGAACTCAAGTACAACGCCCACCTCCCCTTCTGACGGTCCATCGTTCGCCACCTCCAACATCCAGGAACCACCACGATGAAATCCTTTATCGAGCGCAAAGCGGCCCAGTTGAGTTTGGATGAGAAGATCGGCCTGACCCTGACCATTCTGCTCGAGGGTTCGACCTATCTGCCCGCCATCGAGGGCTATGTGGGGGAATACCACTGCGGCGGCATCCGGGTGGTTCCGGCGCAGACCTTCAAACAGAAAATGGTGATCGACCGGGGCAAGCGGGAGCGCGGCGAGGAACGGCTCGAACGAATCTACATTCCCCGCGCGGGGGCTCTGCCGCCCAAGGTGACGCTGAAGCAGTACGCCGACACTCTGGCGCGGTACCACCAACTGGCCCTGAACCGGCCGCACGGGCTGCCGCTGCGGGTGGTGTGCGACCAGGAGGGCGGGTACTCCCGCGATTTCACCTTCGGCGGCGCGCCGATCTTCCCCAAGCCGATGGGCCTCACCGCCTCCGGCGACCCGAAAATGGCCTACGAGGCCGCCCGGGCCAACGGCCGCATCGCGCGGGCGCTCGGCATCAACATGATCCATTCCCCCATCCTCGACGTCAATGTCGAGCCGGACAATCCGGAAATCTACACCCGCTCCTTCTCCGACGATCCCGAGGTCGTTGCCGCCTTCGCCCTCGAGGCCGCGCGCGGCTACCGGGAAAGCGGCATGATCGCGACCGGCAAGCACTTCCCCGGACGGGGGGACTCGACCGGGGACGCCCATTTCGAGATTCCCGTGATCGACGTGCCCTGGGACACCCTGTGGAACCGGGACCTCTATCCCTACCGGGTGCTGGTCGAGAACAACCTGCTGCCCGCCATCATGACGGCCCACAGCGTCTACCCGGCGGTCGATCCCAACGAGATCGCCACCCTGTCCGCGCCGATGCTGCAAGGCGTGCTGCGCGACAAGATGGGCTTCACCGGGGTCATCACCACCGACGCGATCGGCATGGAGGGGGTGACGCTGAAGTACGACGTGGTCACCGCCTGCGAGAAGGCACTGGTGGCCGGCGTGGACATGATCCTGCTGCGCATGTCCACCGAGGACCCCATCGGCCCCTTCATCCCGCAGATCATCCGCCGCATCCGCGAGGCCATCGAGGCGGGGCGCCTGTCCGAGGCGGAGCTGGACGCCAAGGTGATCCGCATTCTGGCCTCCTACGAGCAGGCCGGGCTGTTCGCGGCCGGCGGCGTGGCGGTCGAGCCGGTGGACGAGGTGGTGCGCGACCCGCGCATCCAGGCGGTCTGCCGCGAGGCGAACCGCCGGAGCATCTGCCTCTACCGCGACGAGGACAAGCTGCTGCCCCTGCCGCGCAACCAGCGGGCCCTGGTGATCGAGCAGAGTTTCCCCCTGATCTACTGCCCGAACGACGGGGACTGGTATCCGGGGCTCGTCTACGACAGCCTGAGCGCCTTCTCCAATGAACTGAGCCTGATCCAGACCGATGTGAAGGCGACGGCGGCCGAGGAGGCCCTGGTGCTCGAACATCTCGACCGCTTCGACCTGGTCATCATGACCAACTGGTACTACCGGGGCGGGCTGGAGTCGAACAATGCGTTGGCGCGCAAGATCGCGGCGGCCGGCAAGCGGCTGGTCGTGATCGGCAACACCCCCTACGAGAACCAGTGCGTGCCCAAGGAGGCGCGCACGGTGCTGGTGCAGTTCGGGGTGAGCCCCGAGAGCATCCGCGCCGTGGCCGGGATCGTCTTCGGCGAGCAGGCGGCTCTGGGCACCTGGCCCGTCCAGTACCGGCCCTGACGAAGGCGTCGCCCGGCTGTCCTGCGCGGACGCGCCGGAAGGCACGTTCCGGGGGGCTGGAAAAACATCTCCCCCCGCCGGCATTGCCCGGCGGGGGGAGAATCCTATTCCAGTTCGCTATGCGGCGGCAAAGCCGCCTGCGGCTAGTTGTGGTAGCCGTTGCGGTCGGTGTGGATGTCCGCCCGTGCAGGATTGGTGCCGATGCTGTTGTTGGTGGCACCGATGTTGAAATAGGCCACATGGCCGTCGCAGAACAGGTAGTTCGCGCCGCTGTTGTGCCGGGTCGAGTGCCACTGGAAGTTCGTCGTGGCGGTCCCCGCACTGCTGAGCGAGGCCCCGCAGCCGGTGTTTAGCGACGTGTTCGGGCAGCCCCAGCGCATGTAGTTCCCCTGCGCGTCGACGAAGGCGATGCAGGCGGAGGGCGTCTTGACCGTGCCGATCGACTGCCCATTGATGAACAAATTGATGGCGAAGGCGGTGCCGTAGCCGAGGTGGTTGCTGCTGCCGTTGGAGGCAATGGTGGTGTAATTCACCGAGGGGCAGTTGTACACCTTCACGTCGCCGACGTAGGACTTTAGCAGGATGTGCCACTCGTAGGTCAGCGAGCCCGTTCCAATGTCGGCGGCGGTCTGCCAGCCGACGCAGCGCGGGAAGCGCTCCTTGTTGTCGTCGGCGTACATGGCGGTGGCCAGACCGATCTGCTTGAGGTTGCTGATGCAACTGGCCTGGCGGGCCTTCTCGCGGGCCTGCTGCAAGGCCGGCAGCAGCATCGAGGCCAGAATGGCGATGATCGCGATCACCACCAGCAATTCGATCAGGGTGAAGACGCGCATACGACTAGACTTCATCTCACAGCTCCTTTTGAAATGACATTTTTGCCTGTACACACAGAATCAAGACACTACAATCTCCGATATATCCTCAGCAAACACCGCCATAACCTGTTTGTCAAGATGGCAACTGAGTTTGTTCTGCAATATTTCGCGCCGCCGCGGATATATGCTAGTTAATTACAGCCAAGTTCTTCTGAGCAGCCGAAACAACCGGCGGGTGGGGAGGGAGCGCGGACCAAGTCGCTCCCGTCGAGCGGGAGGGGTTGACAGGAGGCCGGGGGCGGATGATGGTTATGGCCGGCACGGCGGTTGGCCGTGCCGTTTGGATATACGGGAAACGCGCCGTTTCCAGGAGCAACCATGAGCAACGCCATCGTGGCCGAACCGAAGACCGCCTGCCCCGCCGTCCGCGGGGACGGGGTGGTGATGCAGGTACCGTCCCCCTTCGTCCAGTCCCCGCGCATCCGGAAGCTGGCGCAGCGCAGCCGGGAGCTGGCCATCGGCGGCAAGCGGCGATTGGGCAGCGTGGAGGCGCCCCTCGGCGACCATGCCTGCTGGATTCACATCGGCCCCTTCCCCCATCTGGACCAGATGCCCTCGAAGGTGGACGGCTACGCGGCGACCGGCGAAAGCTGGGGCCGGGACTATGCCTTCCTGGTGGACCATTTCCCGGTCGAGATCCACGCGAACGAGCGGATCGTCGGCGAAATCCACTGGGAGATGCACATGGTGCGCCAGTACGTCTGGCCCGCGAGCTTCCAGGAACTGGGCCGCCGGTGCTCGGCGCTGGGGGCCAGCGGCCACAGCAGCGGCCACACCTGCCCGGACCTCGCCATCGGCCTCGCCCAGGGCTTCGGCGGCATCCTCGAACGTATCCGCCAGAGCCGGGCGAAGTATATCCGGCTCGACAACCCGGCCAAGGCCGGCTATCTGCACGGTCTGGAGATGATCTGCGAATCGGTGATCCGCTTCATCCAGCGCCATGCCGAGACCGCCCGCGAGCGGGCGCGGACCGAGACCGATCCCTGGCAGAAGCAGACCTATCTCCGCATCGCCGAAGCCTGCGCCCACATCGCCACCCAGCCCCCGCGCACCTACTACGAGGGCGTGCAGTGGGTCCATTTCGCGGTGATGCTCGACCGCGTGGTCGGCCACGGCAACGGCTACGGGCGCCTGGATTTGTACCTGATCGACCTCTACCGCCGGAGCAAGGCGGCCGGCGAGCTGAGCGACGAGGAGGCGCGCGAGTATCTCGCCGAGATGTACCTCAAGCTGCGCGGCCACTTCTTCAGCGTCGGCGGGCGCGACGCCGAGGGCCGGGACGCCACCAACGAGATGAGCCGCGTGGTCCTCGAAGGCTACGACCTCGTCGGCGACTACAACAACCTCGGCGTGATGTGGCATCCCGACATCGATCCCGAGTTCTACGCCTACGCCTGCGACGTGCTGGCCCGCCACGGCGAGAGCATCCCCGTGCTGGTGAACTACGACGCGATGCGCGACGCCCAGCTCCGCTCCGGCATCCCCGAGGAGGACGCCTGGAAGGTGGTCTACAGCGGCTGCCAGTGGTTCTGCATCCCCGGCAAGGAATACTGCGACCAGGACGTCAATTCCTACAACATCATCCTGCCCATGCAGCGGGCCATCGCCCGCGCCGTCGAGCAAAACGCCGCCGACTTCGAGACCCTCTTCGCCCTCTTCGAGGAGGAGATGACGGTCACCGCCCGCGCCCTGCGCGACTGGAAGAACGCCCAGTACGAGCTGCTCGGCTCCCTCTGGCCCGAGATGTACACCTCGATGATGAGCCACGGCCCCATCGAGCGCGGCATCGACATGGTGGACAACCGCGGCGTGGACTACCAGTTCACCTCGGTCAACATCCTCGGCATCCCGAATGTGGCCGATTCCCTGCACGCGCTCCGCAAGCTGGTCTTCGAGCAGCGGCTCTACACCCTCGCCGAAGTCCGGGACGCCACCGCCGCCAACTGGGCGGGCCGCGAACCCATGCGCCAGCGCTTCCTCAACCAGGACAAGTTCGGCAACGACCTCGACGAGGTGGACGCCCTGCTCGTCCGCGTCACCGACTCCCTGGCCCGCATCCTGGGCGGCATGGTCAACCTGCGCGGCCAGTATTTCCGGGCTTCGCTGTTCCATTTCCAGGGCCACCTGAGCCCGGCGGCCATGGGCGCCACCCCCGACGGGCGGCGGGCCGAGGAATACCTCGCCCACGGCATCAACCCCCAGGTCGGCCGCAACACCGAGGGCCTCCTCGCCACCGCCAACTCCATCGCCAAGATCGACCATCGCAAGTTCCAGGGCGGCACCATGCAGATCGAGCTGCAACCCCGCTTCTTCGACGGCAAAGACGGCATCGGCGGCTACGTGCGCGCCTTCTCGGAAACCTTCTTCGCCAAGGGCGGCATCCAGATCAATCTCAACATCATGGACCTGAACAAGCTGCGCGACGCCATGATCCATCCGGAGAACCCGGAGTACCAGAACATCATCGTCCGCGTCACCGGCTACGCCAGCCGCTTCATCTGCCTGCCCCCCCACTACCAGCAGGAATTCGTCGAGCGCATGAACTACGAGGGCTTCTAGGCTCACCACGAAGGCACGAAGAGCACGAAGTGAAGGCAGCAAGAGAAAACCAAATCCCGCGCGTTGCCCGGAGACTCCGGGGGCCGCGCGTCCTCTTCCTTTCTGCCCCTTCTTCGTGTCCTTCGTGTCTTCGTGGTGAATCCGACCCCTGCACGGGCGGAACAGGCCGGTTGGCGGAGAGGGGCATTCTGTGACTTCCCTAGCCTGCCGGACCATCGAGATCATCCGGGGCGGCAGCCATGACGGCCCCGGCCTGCGCACGACCGTCTTCCTCAAAGGCTGCTCGCTGGACTGCCGCTGGTGCCAGAACCCGGAGGGCATCGCCTTCGGCCAGGAAGTCTGGTGGGAGGCGCGCAAGTGCATCCGCTGCCTCGAATGCGTGGCCGCCTGCCCCGCTCAGGCCCTCGCCGCCGGGGCGGACGGCCTGCTCCTGGACCGGGAGCGCTGCACCCAGTGCGGGGCCTGCGTCGCCGCCTGCCCCGCGCGGGCCATGACCTTCACCGGCCGCGACTGGAGCCTCGACGCGCTGCTGAAGGAAGTGCTCAAGGACCGGGACTACTACCGGGCCTTCGGGGGCGGCGTCACCGTCTCCGGCGGCGAGCCCCTCGGCCAGCCTGCCTGCGTGGCGGCGCTGTTCCGGCGGCTGCGGGACGAGAACGTACACACGGCCCTCGACACCTGCGGCCAGGCCGCCCCCGAGGCCCTCGCCGCCGTTCTGCCCCACGCCGATCTCGTCCTCTACGACATCAAGCTGCTCGATTCCGCCCGCCACCGGGAATTCACCGGCCGGGGCAACGAGCGGATTCTCGCCAATCTGCACATCGTCGCCGAGCATATCCGGGCCAGGGCGGGCGGGCCGACCGCGCTCTGGATTCGCACGCCCCTCATCCCCGGCGCCACCGCCACGGCCGAAAACCTCGCCGCCATCGGCCGCTATCTCCGCGAACAGTTCGCGGACGTGGTCCGGCGCTGGGAACTCTGCGCCTTCAACGGCGCCTGCAACCGGAAATACGAGAGGCTGGGCCGGGAATGGCCCTACGCCGACCAGCCCCTGCTGGACAGCCGCACCATCGCCGCCCTCCGGGAAGCCGCCCTGGCCGGCGGCTTTCCCGACGAAAAACTGGTGGTCTCCGGCCTCGTCGCCAAGGGCGAACCCGCCGGCCCAGGCTCCCGGTAGCCCCCGGCTACTCCGCGAGTTCGAGCTGGACGACGGACTCGAAATGGGCGGTGCGGGGGAAGAGGTCCACCAGCCCGGCCCGGCGGATGCGGTAGCCCTTGCCGCCGCAGAGGACCTTCACATCCCGCGCGAGGGTGGCGGCATTGCAGGAGACGTAGAAAATCTGGCGGGGCCGATGGCGCAGAATCGCCTTGAGGGTGGCGTCGCCGCAGCCGGTGCGGGGCGGATCGAGCAGCAGCGTGGTGTTGTTGCTCGGGGCATGGCCCAGGCAGGTGAAGAGATGCTTCTCGGTGCGGCCCGGCACGAGCCGGCCGGTCAGGCTCCACTGCATGAGGTTGTGCTCGGCGGCCTTGAGCGAGGCGGTCTCGCTCTCGATCAGCACCAGCCGCTCGGTGAACTCGCCGAGAGCGAGGGCGAAGGTGCCCACCCCGGCGTAGGCATCCACCAGCCAGCGCGTCGGGCTGGCCGCGAACCACTCGCGGACGGTTTTCACCAGGGCCTCCGCCGCGCCCGGATTCACCTGCCAGAAGCCGTCGAGCGGCATCCGGACCTCGCGCCCGAGCAGGTGCTCGGTCAGCCAGGGAATCCGCTCGGGGGCGTGGCCGAAATAGTAGCTGGTCTCGCCGCTGTCGGTGATGCGCAGGGTCATGGGCCGGGGCTTCTCGCGGTTGGCGTTGCGCCGCCCCCACTCGGTGCGCTGGGCCTTGGGCAGCAGCTCGTTCAGGGCGGGCTGGGCGAGCGGGCAGGCGTCCAGCTCGAAGTAGGTCCGGTTGTCCAGCTCGCAGTAGCCGTAGAAGATGATGGCCCCCTTGGGGGTCTCGTGCTTCTCGCCGAAGGGCTCGACCCGCAGCTTGTTGCGGTAACCGTACTCGGCGGGGCTGGGTATCCGCACCTCGAGTTCGGGAACCTCCGCCTGGCCCCCGAGGCGCTGCAGGACGCTCGGCAACTGGGCACATTTGGCCGCGAACTCGGTGGCGTAGTCGAGGTGCTGGTAGGAACAGCCGCCGCAGCGCCCGAAATGGGGGCAGACGGGCGTGGTCCGCCCCGGCCCCGGCTCGACCAGCTCGCGGATTTCGCCCCGGGCGTAGCGGGCGTGGGTCTGCACGATCTCGGCGCGCAGGCGGTCGCCCGCCGCCGCGAAGGGCACGAAGACCACTTCCCCCTCGGCGGTACGGGCGACGCCGTCGCCGCCGAAACCGATTTCGGAAATGGTCAGTTCAAGAGTTTGGCCGACAGTCAGCATGCGGGGCTCCCCAGAGGGTTGGTCACGCGGTGGTTTTGCTCGGCCAAGTGCACAGGGAGGCGACGGGACAGACCGCGCAATCGGGTTTGCGCGCCTTGCAGGTATACCGGCCATGCAGAATCAGATAGTGATGCGCGTGTAACATAACCCCTTGCGGCACTTTCGTCAGCAGTTGGCGTTCGGTTTCCTGCGGATTGGCGGCGCGGACCAGGCCGCAGCGGTTGGCCACGCGGAAAACATGGGTGTCCACCGCCAGGGTCGGCTGGCCGAAGCCCACGTTCAACACCACGTTGGCGGTCTTGCGGCCGACGCCGGGCAGGGCCTCGAGTTCGGCGCGGGTGCGCGGCACCTCGCCCCCGTGGCGTTCGAGCAGCTCCCGGCAGAGGCCGAGAATCGCGCGGGACTTGTTGCGGAACAGCCCGATGGAACGGATTTCAGCCTGCAACGTCGCCTCGCCCAGAGCCAGGTAGTCGGCGGGGGCCGGGCAGAGCCGCCGCAGGCGGGCCGTGACCCGGTTGACCTTCTGGTCGGTACACTGGGCGGAGAGGACGACCGCCACCAGGAGGTCGAAGGGAGTTTCCCAGTCGAGTTCGCAGCGGGGGTCGATGTGTTCGGCGAGGATGGCGAAGAAGGCCTCGATTTCCTCGGGCCGGAGCAGGCGCTGGGTGGGGCGGGAAGCCATGGGTGATCCGGGGTTAGCGGCGGCGCGGCACCGGCCGGATGACCGGTTCGTTGCCGCCGGCCGCAGGCCGGGGCGCGGGGCGGGGGGCAGGCTGGGGCGCGGGACGCAGCGCGGGCCGGGTGTGGCGGTCGCCAGCCACGGGAATCCGTTCGGCCACCGCCGCGACATGGTGGCGCGACAGGCTCCCGTCGAAGACCGCGAGAAAATGCGGGTACCGCTCGGCGATGCGGCGCGCCGCGAGGAGCTGCTCGTCGATCTGCCGGGACACGGGGGATTCCTCGTCCCGCAGCCGCTCGGCGCGCAGGTGCTTCATGGTCTTGGCCAGCTCGGTGAGGCTGAGCAACTGGGCATACTGGCATTGCAGGTCGAAGCCGAAATCCTGGACATGGTCGCGGAAAAAGCCGAGGTGCTTCGACGAATCGGCGAGGTACATCGCCTCGGGGGCGGTGATGCGCCCCTGGAGCTGGGCCACCACGCTGGGCCGGGCTTCGAGCAGCATCTGGCGGGCGGCTTCCCGCCGACCACCGTCATGCGCCAGCCGGGCCGCCACGGCGATGAGGCCGGTACGGGTTGCCGCCACCGTGGCCGAGGGCCGCTCGGGCACGTCCCCGAACATGTCGGGAAACAAGGGGTCGCGCAACTGCTCGGCAATGGCGGCCAGGGCGAAACGCTGCGCCTGCTGGACATAGCGCTCGTCCCACTGGTAGGTGAAACAGCGGTCCGCCGCCCGCAGGAACCACTCGTTCTGGAACAGGCTGTCCATCGGCTTGGCCTCGACCTCGGGCAGCAGAATCTCGAATCCCTCGACCGCCGCCGTCCGGAAAATCGGCAGTTTGGTTTTCTCGTGCAGGGCATGGAGAGCGCAGACGGCCAGCGAGCTGGCGGTCTGGTCCGTCGCGTCGACCAGTTTGCCGCTGGGCCACAGGCGCTGGGCCATGAACCGCCCCCCCGTCTGGCGCTGTTCGAGCAGATAGTGGGCCAGCCCGGCCAGCGGGGCGTCGAAGCGGCCGGTTTCGCCATGTTCGGCCACGGCGCAGAGGGCCAGGATGCAGAGGGCGTTGGTCCCCAGCCGCACGGTTTTCCAGGTGGCCTCGAGGGCGCCGGTGGCATCGCGTTTCCCGTCCTCCTCGACCAGGCAGAACGCCTTGCTGCCGCCGCCGACCGGCTGCAACTGCCCGATCAGGGACCGGGCCAGCCGCTCCGCCGCCGCCAGCGCCTCGGCCTGGTTCGGGGACAGCCGGGCCGCCTCGGCGAGGGCGAGGGCGACCAGAGCGGCGTCGAAGGGCTGGATGGCGCCGTCGGCCGGACCGAGCCAGCGGGGAAAGGGCGGCGCCTCGCGCCCTTCGCCGTCCACCACGCTGGCCAGACGGCGGGCGGTGACGGCGACCAGTTCCAGAATCTCGTCCCGGCTCGCGTCCTCGTACAGCCGGTGGCCCCGGTAGAGCGGCACGGCATCCTGCCCGTTCTCCGTGAACCAGGCCTGGGTCTCGAACAGGCAGATGCGCTGGGGGACGGGAAGGGTGGAGACCAGGTTCCAGTTGCCCATTTCCTCGTTCCGCCCCTCCGCCACCAGCCAGGCGGAATAGGGGTCGGAAAGGAGGCGGTTCATCGGATCGAGCATGTCCAGCCCCAGCAACTGGTCCGGCAGGATGGCGAACTGGCTCGAGGGCGAGAAGGCGATGCCGACCAGGCTGGGCAGGGGCAGGACGGACTCGCGGGCGAAGAAGCCGAGTTCGCCGATGCTGGTCCCGTCCTCCGCCCCCGCCGCCTCCCGCGCCCGCTCGACGCGCGGCACCATCATCGAGCTTTGCACCACGTCCACCTTCAGCCAGCGCAGCCGCCCGCCGGGACGCCGCGGGGCGGGAACCCGGGACAGGGCGTCGCGCAGGGCCGCCAGCGGCCCGTTGCCCAGGCCGTGGAC
>LVAZ01000267.1 GCA_001603055.1 Victivallales bacterium Lenti_02 | reverse complement strand
GGGTGGTCAGGTTGCAGGCCAGGGCCGGGCTCGCGAACATGGCCGAGTCCGTCGGGAAGACCACCGAGACCGTGCCCGCGCGGACCTCGCTGCCGGCTCCCGCCAGCCCCTGCCAGTCCTGCCAGCCGTCCCCGCCGCCAAAGGCCGTGCGCTCCACGGTCTGTTCCGCAGCGCCGACAGCCAGCAGGGCCGCGCGTTCCAGGCTGGGGTTGCGAATTTCCAGACGATCCAGCACACCATCAACGGGGCCGATCAGGAGGGGGGCTTCGCCGGGCTTGGTCCGGCCGGCGCGGTTGCTGGTGAAGGTTTCGCCGTTCACCACCATCTTCAAATCCTGGCCTGACCACACGGCGTGGACATCGTACCAGACGCCCGCCTGCACGACCGGGCCCTTCAGCCGCGGATCCCACTTGCCGTCGATCTGTACGAAGAACGAGAGATGTCCGCCTTCGTGCCCGTCGACGCGCAGGATGTACTCGCCGTCCTTCGCGGCCAGGACCTGGGCGCTCTTCGCCAACTCGTCGAGCCGGAATCGGGCGGCGATCTCAATTTCCGGCGACAGGCGCAGTTCCGGAGTGTCGGCCCAGGTGAGCGTGGTTCCGGGTGCCAGCCCCTGGCCCGTGTCGGTCGGAGCGAACGCCGGTTTGCCGCCAAGCAACGCGACGCGGCCCCCGGTCGGCGCGTCCGATCCGTCGAACTCCCAGCGGATTCCCGCCTGGGCGGCGCTGGCGAGGAGTTGGGCAGTCAGCAGCATGGGAAGCATCCAGCGGGAATCCATGGGGGAGTCCTTTCCATTTACCGTCAATGTGGTTGCGGTCTGGCACAATAGCGTCTCGCAGTCCGTGAAACCTTGACTTTCACGCCAATATCTAGCATTATATGGCCAAATTGCTGCCGGTTTTGCGCTATTCGGAAGGGCGACGGCGATGCAGGTATTCCAACTTTCCCGCTACGAGCAGAACCAGTTTCCCCTCAGCGCGTTCCGCCAGGACGCGCACAAGGGCTACCCGGCACACTCCCATGACTTCACCGAGTTGGCGCTGGTACTGGCCGGCGAGGGGGTGCATGTCGGTCCGGCCGGCGACCGCCCGTTCCAGGCCGGCGACGTTTTCGTCATCGAGCCTGGCGCGGTGCATTCCTACCGCGCCAAAGCGACCTTCTCCGTCGTCAACGTGATGTACGACGCCTCGCGTCTGCGGCTTCCGGACCATGATTTCCGGATGCTGCCTGGTTTCCATGCCTTGTTCCACCTCGAACCCCGGGCAAGGCTCAAAGCCCCTCCCGGCGCGGCCAATCTGCGGGTGGACGCGAAGGACTTGGCGCGGATGGAGACGCTGGCCGACACCCTGCTGACTGAACTCCAGGAACGGCGCCCGGGGTATCAGTCCATGGCGGCGGCCGTGCTGGCCGAACTGATTGTCTTCCTGTCGCGGCGCGTGCAGTGCGCGGATGCCGCAGGCCGCAATTCGCAGGCCATCGGCAGGGCGTTGAGCTGTATCGAACGGCGCTATGCCGAGCCGTTGACTCTGGAGGAACTGGCCGACGAGGCGAACATGTCGGTCCGCAGTCTGCAGCGCCGTTTCCGGGAGGCGGTTGGCGTGACCCCTTTCCGGCGCCTGCTGGAGGTGCGGGTCAGCCGGGCCAAGGCGTTGCTGCGCGACCCGTCGCTGAGCGTCAGCCAGGTCGCCTTCATGACTGGTTTCTGCGACAGCAACTATTTCTGCCGGCAGTTCCGGCGCTTGGAGGGCGTACCGCCGAGCCAGATACGCCCTCCGCGCTGAGGGCTACGCCGGTTTCTGGCAGTTGCATGCCTCGGGCAAGCCGTGGCAGACGGGGCATTTGGGCACATTGTTCCCCGCCGGGAAGCCCTTGGCCTGGTTGGGGCCGAGCAGCACGAAGGAGACCGCTTCGCCGCCCGCCAGAACCTCGATGGTGTTGCGGTCGGCAATCGCGCCCGGCTCGAGGGCGAAGCGCCCCGGCTCGACTTCGGTTGCGCGCCAGCCTGCCGGCACGTTCAGGGTCACCTTGCGGGCAGGCCCCTCGACGCTGACCCGCACCAGCTTGGTGATGCCCGGCTGGGCAACGGGGTCGCCGTCGTAGTGGAACCAGACCTCGCTGCCGTCGGCGAGCAGCTCGATCCCGGCCAGCGGGTTCAGGGCGAGCGCCTTGCGCGCCATCTGGTTGTCGAAGAGCCGGGAGCGGATGTCCGCCGGCAGGGCCGTCCGGCCGCCGAACTGGACGGGACCGTCGGTCTCGGCCGCCTTTTCCGCGAGCGCCACGGTGCGGTCGGTGAGTTCGTCCACGTTGGCGGGGATGTCGCAGTTCCCGGTGTAGCGGTGGGGGACGATCTCCATGCCGATGGGGGCAAGCCACTTGTCCGGGATGCCGGCCATGCCGGAGACGATGCCGAGAAAGGCGCCGACGGTGGCCCCGGTGCAGTCGGTGTCGTAGCCGCAGTTGACGGCTTTGCAGAGCATGTCGCCGAAATCCTTGCCGTAGAGCAGGCCGATAATCATGAAGCCGTGGTTGGCGATGGCGTCGCAGGGCTGGAAGTTGGCGAAACGGGTGATTACGCGCTCCCGCGCCTCGCCCCAGGTCAGCCCATTCTCATGGCACCAGATGACCTCGCGGATCACGCGGGAGATGCGGCAGGAAACCGGGATCATGTTCAGGCCGATCCGGATCAGCGTCATGATGTCGCTTTCCACGAAGGCGGCGGATTCGGCGGCGGCCCAGAACATTTCGCCATAGGTGCCCTCGCCGCCCGCGTGGTCGATGGCCGAGTCCTTCCACGCCATCCGGGCGGCGGCCTGGGGGTCGGCGGGACGCAGGCAGGCCCAGATTTCCGAGCGGATCGGCGAGCCCATCTCGTCCACGAAGTAGTTCTCGAAGCAACCCGCGATGGGGGGGCGCAGGCCGCGCCGGAAATTGCGCATGAAGAACCCGTACTCGTTCCAGGGATACACGGCGGCATAGCGGTCCCAGTAGGCCGCGAGAGTCCGGACGGACGGGTCGATCCCCTTGTCCTCCATCGCCTTGAGCCAGACCAACTGCAAGTCCAGGTCGTCGTTCGGGGTCGCCTTGTCCGGCACGGGATGGTAGAAGCTGAAATCGAAGGTGTGCTTCTTGCATTCGTAGGGGGCGCCGAGGGTGCCGCCGATGTTCTTGCCGATCCAGCAGGCGCGGTTCTTGTCGCGGTACTCGGAACGGGACAGCGTGATCGATTTCATGGAGACGAATCCTGTTCTGATGGTGGGGCTTGGGGGTACGCAACGTCCGGTCCCCAAAATAGGGGTCCGGCGCGGTTACCGCCTCCACTTTCGCGCCAATCTCTAGCACTATCTGGCCAATCGCCGTCCAGGCTGTCATTTCGCCGCCACGTTGGGGGGGTGGGCGCAACTTGGGTCGGCGGGGCGAGTCGGAACAGGGAAACGCATCCGGGGGTCTTGCCATGCTGCGCTTGGGGCTTTGCTGCATCTTCGCCGAGGAGCCGATTCGTTTTCGGACGACGACGGCGAAACACCTGCTGGGCATGCCGAGGCAGGCGGCGCTGGCCAGATTGGGCGAGCTATGCCTGGAGAATGCGGCGGCGCTGGCGGCGGCCATCGGCTATTGCGCGGGGCATGGCATCGGGAGTTTCCGGATCAACAGCCAGATTCTGCCGGTGAAGACCCATCCCGAGGCGGGCTACGGGGTGGACGAGCTGCCGAACGGGGAGGCGGTGCGCGCGGCCTTCCGGGCCTGCGGCGAGCGGGCGCGGGAGGCGAAGGTGCGGTTGACCTTCCATCCCGATCAGTTCGTCCTGCTCAACTCGCCCCGGCCCGAGGTGGTCGCCAGTTCCCTGGCGGACCTGGCCTACCATGCCGAGGTGGCGGCATGGGTCGGGGCGGATGTGGTGAACATCCATGCGGGGGGCGTGTACGGCGACAAGGTGGAATCCCTGGCCCGGCTCGTCCGCGCCGTCGAGGGTTTGCCCGCAGGGGTCCGTTCCCGGCTGACGTTCGAGAACGACGACCGTTCCTTCACGCCCCTCGATCTGCTGCCGGTGTGCCGGGCGACCGGGGTGCCTCTGGTCTACGATGTGCATCACCACCGGTGCCTTGGGGACGGGCTGAGCATCGAGGCGGCGACGGCGGCCGTGCTGGCCACCTGGGATCGCGAGCCCCTGTTCCATGTGTCCAGCCCCAAGGCCGGCTGGGGCAGCGGCGATGCCAGGCCGCACCACGATTTCCTCGATCCCGCCGATCTGCCCGAGTGCTGGCGGGAACTCGATGCCACGGTGGAGATCGAGGCGAAGGCGAAGGAACTGGCCATCCGGCGGCTGGCGGGCGAGCTGCGGGAGCGTGGCTGGCGGGTGTGACGGGCTACTCGCGACGGGTCAGATTGTGGTAGAGCGCTTCGTAGTGGTCCACCGTGTGCTCGAAGGCGAAAAGGTCGAGCATGTATCGGCGGGCGACTTGGCCGAAGGCGGCGAGCCGGGCGGGGTCCGCGACGGCATCCGTGAGCCGGGCGGCGATGTCGGCGCTGGTGGGCATGGGGACCACCCAGCCGTTCTCGTCGTGGATGATGGCCTCGGAATTGCCGCAGGCGTCGTTGGCCAGGGCGGGCACGCCGCAGGCCATGGCCTCGAGCAGGGCGTTGGACAGCCCCTCGGCCACGCTGGGGATGGCGAGCAGATCGAGGGATTGCAGAGCGGGCCGGGGGTCGTCCTGATGGCCGATCAGGAAGATGCGCTCGCGGGCCGGGCTGGCGGCCACGGCAGCCTCGATGGCCGGGCGTTCGGGGCCTTCGCCGATGATCACCAGACCCACGGTTGGAGGCACGGAACCCATGGCCTCCACCAGCGGGACATGGCGCTTGACCGAACGGAAACGGCCCACGATGCCCACCAGAGTGAGGTCCAGGGGGAGCCCCAGACGTTCCCGGCAGGCCCGCTTGTCGCCCGGCGCGAAGCGCTTGGCATCCACCCCGTTGACGACGGGAACCAGCTTGCTGCGGACGCCGGGGAACAGGTCCAGCAGCTCCGTGCACTGGGAGGTGGAAACCGTATGGATTTGGCGGCAGGCCGTGTAGAGCAGGCGGCGCAGGCGGCGGTGGCGCGGGGTCAGTTGCTCGGGGGGGAGCTGCGCGTGTTCGCCGTGAAGGATGGGCACGGACATGCCCCAGAGCGAGGCCGGCACACCGTAAAGCAGGGGACCGTAGTTGTGGGTGTGGAGCAGACGTGGGCGAAGTCGCCGAATCTGCGCCCGCAGGGCGGCGATGGTCGCCAGCCGGAATCCTGGCTGGCGATTGAGGGCGTGGACCTGGCCGTCGGGCAGACGGTCGGCCAGTTGGCCGGGGTCGTCGAGGCAGCAGACGTGGATGTCGAATCCGCGCGATGCCAACTCGCCGGCCACCATGGTCAGCACATGCTCCATGCCGCCATGTTCGAGCGAGTGGACAACATGCAGGATGCGGATAGCTTCAGCCATAGGAAGTCTCGGAACAGTAATCGGACAGTTTCCTCCACAACATCGTTCACTATACGGTGGATTCGGCAACCTTCCATTCGCCGGTTCCCGCAATAGATTGCCCAAGTGCCCCCCCTTGGTGGATTCCGGACCGAAAATGGAGAAAAGTCATGACGATTCGACTTGTCGTGAAGGCTGGCGAGCATGATCGCCGGCAGTGCCCCGTGACCGCCGTCGTGCCGTCCGCGGGATTGGTTGCGGAGCGGCTGGCGCTGACCCCCGAGGGGCAGAAGACGGCGGTGCCGTGCCAGATCGAGGCAGGCGGCGACTCGTTGCGGGTTTCCTGGATCGTGGACGGGCTGGCGGCCCGGCGGGAGGCGGCCTACCTGCTTGCCGAGGGCGAGCCAGCGGTCGGGCGCGGGGTCGAGTTGCGCGAGGCGGAAGCCGGGCGGATCGACGTGCTGCTGAACGGCAAGCTGTTCACCGCCTTCCATTTCGGCGGGAACTGGGCGCGCCCCTTCCTGCATCCGGTGGTCGGCCCCTTCGGCGAGCCGATGACCCGCGCCTATCCCGTCCTCGCCGACGTGCCGGGGGAAAGCCAGGACCATCCCCACCACAAGAGTTTCTGGGTCGCCTGGGGCGAGGTGAACGGGACGGACAACTGGAGCGAGAACCCCAAGGGCCACGCCCGTCAGGTCGTGCGCAAGCTGGAGACGCCGGTGTCGGGCCCGGTGTTCGGGCGCATCGCCTGCTCCCTGGACTGGGTGTCGGAGACGGGCGTGAAGCAGCTCGAGGAAGACCGGGAGATTTGCTTCCACAATCTTTCCGCCGCCTGCCGGGCGGTGGACCTCCGGGTGACGTTCCGGGCCACGGCGGGCGAGGTGCGGTTCGGCGACACCAAGGAGGGCGGCATCTGCTCGATCCGCGTGGCCTCGAGCATGGACGCCAGCGGCAAGGGCACCATCGTCAACTCCTACGGCGGCACCAACGAGGCCGAGACCTGGGGCAAGCGCGCCCACTGGTGCGACTACTACGGCCCCGTCGCGGGCGACACGGTGGGCATCGCCATCCTCGACCATCCCCGGAACTTCCGCTATCCCACCTACTGGCATGTGCGCAATTACGGGTTGATGACCGCCAATCCCTTCGGGCTCTCCCACTTCCTCGGGGACAAGTCGGTGGACGGCACCCATGTCCTGCCCGCAGGCGGGGAGCTGACCTTCCGCTACCGGGTGCTTTTCCATGCGGGGACCACCGTCGCCGCCGATGTGGCCGGGCGCTTCCACGACTACGTGAATCCGCCCGCCGTCGCCATCGGCTAGCCGCCGGACGGACTCGCGAAATACGAACAGGCCGCTCACTCCGGGGCAATTCTCGCGGGGCATGTTGGGTAGCGTCAAAGGCCATTGCGGCCATCGCTAGCCAACCATGTCAACTAGAGGAATTGCCCGATGAGACGACATCCGTTCACCCTGATCGAATTGCTGGTCGTGATCGCCATCATCGCCATTCTGGCCTCGATGCTGCTGCCCGCCCTGGCCAGCGCCCGCGAGCGGGCCAACTCGGCCAACTGCCAGGGCAACCTGCGCCAGATCGGCCTGGCCTTCTCGATGTACCACGACGACAACGAACGGCATTTCCCCGGCTATGTCGTCGACGACAGCTACTACCGCTACGCCGGCTACAATGGCTGGGCCTACATCCGCCCCTACCTGGGCGGAGTCGGGCCGCTCGAATGCCCCACCAGCCCCGATGCGGCCCCGGCGGACACGCCGGACGGTTTCCGCAGCTACGACGGCAACTACGGCTGGAACTATGATGGTCTCGAGGGCCGGAAAGTTCGTCTTGCCAAGAAAACCAGCGAAACCTATCTCGCCTTCGACTGCGGCGACCAGTCCGTCCGCCCCGGCGACAACGACTGGGCCGGGCTGATGGAGGAGCTGGACCTGGACTGGGACAGCAAGCTGGAAGGTCCCAACCGGCACAACAACCGCATGAACGTCCTCTATCTGGACGGGCATGCGGCCTCCCTCGGTCTCCGCGAATTCTGCTGCCGCTGTGACAACGACGCCGCTCCCTGGTACATCACCTGGCTGGGCGGTTCCCTCGAGGTCGAGGCGATTCCGTATCCCGACCGCTGATTTCCGCCCTCTTCCGCAGGCTCCCCAGTTGCGGCCGGGGAACCTGTTCGCGTTTGCGGCGCTTGGAACCGTGGCGTCTTGGTGCTAGAATTCAGTTCCATTCCGTCCCTTCCGCCAGGAGCCCCCATGAGCGAGCGCAGAAACGTCCTCTTCATCACCAGCGACCAGCAGCACTGGTTCACGCTGGGCTATCTGAATCCCGAGGTGAAGACTCCGAATCTGGACCGCCTGGCGGCGCGGGGCATGGCCTTCCACCGGGCCTACACGGTGAACCCCACCTGTACACCCACGCGGGCGAGCTGGATCACGGGCCTCTATCCCAGCCAGCACGGGGCCTACAGCCTGGGCACCAAGCTGATGGAGGACGTGCCCACGGTCGGCGACTGCTTCCAGCGGGGCGGCTACCGCACGGCCCTGGTGGGCAAGGCCCATTTCCAGCCGCTCAAGTCCACGCCGGAGTATCCTTCGATCGAGGCCTATCCCAAGCTGCACGACCTCGACTTCTGGCGCGGTTTCACCGGCCCCTTCTACGGGTTCGAGCGGGCCGAGCTGGCCCGCAACCATACCGACGAGGGGCACGCGGGGCAGCACTACGCGCTGTGGATGATCGAGAAGGGCTACGCCAACTGGCGCGAGTATTTCCTCCCCAACGGCAAGCCCTTCGCCGAGGGCGATCCCCTGACCGACTCCCCCCACGCCCAGCGCCGTCCGGGCGAGGCCTGGGAGATTCCCGAGGACATCCACTACAACGCCTGGATCGCGGAGCGCACCAACGCCCTGATGAAGCAGTATGCCGAAGCGGGGGAGAATTTCTTCCTCTGGGCCAGCTTCTTCGATCCCCATCCCCAGTACATGGTGCCCGAGCCCTACGCCAGCATGTACGATCCGGCCAAAGTGACCGTGCCCGAGTTCACCGAGGGCGAATTCGAGGACAAGCCGCCGTACTTCGCGCTCTCCCAGCAGGAACGGCCCGATTTCAGCGCCTTCCAGGAGCCGGAGGGGCATGGCATCCACGGCGCGGGCAGCCATCTCCGCTCCCGCGAGGTGAAGGCCAGGCACATTGCCACCATGTACGGCATGATGACCATGCTCGATGCCTATGTCGGCAAGATCATCGACCAGCTCGACGAGCTGGGGCTGGCCGCAAGCACCCTGGTCTGCTTCACCAGCGACCACGGCGACTTCTGGGGCCAGCACGGTCTGACCATGAAGGCGATCCACCACTACGAGGACCTGCTCCGGGTTCCCCTCCTGGTCAGCCTGCCGGGCACGGTGCCGCAGGGGGTGGTCTCCCAGTCGCTCCAGTCCACGGTGGATTTGGCGCAGACCTTCCTGAGCGTCGCGGGGCTGCCGGTGCCGCGCACCATGGCGGGGGTGGACGAGAAGCCGGTCTGGTTCGGCGAGGTGCCCACGATCCGCGACCATGTGATCGTCGAGAACCAGCACCAGCCCACCACCATGAACCTGCGCACCTATATCGGTTCGCGCTACAAGATCACCGTTCACTACCATCGCGAGTACGGCGAGCTGTACGACTTGCAGGAAGACCCCGGCGAGCTGCACAACCTCTGGAGCGTCCCCGACTGCCAGGCGCTGAAAGGCGAGCTGCTGCTCCGCTTCCTCTACGGCGAAATGGCCAAGGCCCCCCGCCCCATGCCCCGGATCATCGGCGCGTAGGCGGGCTGGGGGAGTTCCGTCAGCCCGTCACCCGGGTGATGGCCTCGTTGAGGTCGCGCAGGGAGGCGGGCTTGCCGATGACCAGATCCACGCCGGGCGGGGTTTCGTTGGCGTAGTTCATCAGGTCCCCGAATCCGGTCAGCATGATGACCGGCAGGCCGGGATGGCTCTCCTTGGCGCGGAAGGCAAGCTCGTCGCCGGACATGCCGGGCATGGCCCGGTCGGTCACCAGCAGGTGGTAGGGGTTTTTGACCAGGGTCTCCAGGGCCTGTTTGCCCGAGGCGGCGGTGTCCACCTTGTGCCCCAGCCGCTCGATGAGCTTCTGCATGACCTTGAGGGACATGGGCTCGTCGTCCACCACCAGGATGCGGAGGGAATCCACGCCGGTCTCCTTCGGTTTATTGGCTGCCGGAGCGGGAAGGGGGGCAGGGACAGGCGGGCGGATGGGCAGGGCCACCGCGACGGTGGTGCCTTTCCCCGGCGCGGAGTCGATGCGCAGATCGCCGCCATGCCGCTGGAGGATACCGTAGCACATGGAGAGGCCGAGGCCGCTGCCCCGTTCGCCTTTGGTCGAGAAAAAGGGTTCGAGGCAGCGGGTGGCCAGTTCCGGGTCCATGCCGCAGCCGGTGTCGCGGACCGTGACCCGGAGCTGTTGGCCATGGCTTTCGGCCCGGATGAGGATTTCCCCCGATTCGGCGATCGCGTCCACCGCGTTGAGCAGGAGGTTCACGAACATCTCGCGCAGTTGGGCGGCGTTGCCGAGGACAAGCGGAACACGCCCGACGCCGTTGTGCACCGTCACGGTTCGTCCCTGGGCCTGGGCCTGGGTCTGCCAGGCGGGGCGGGTGAGTTCAATGGCGCGCTCCACGATGTCGGCCAGATCGACCGGCTCGCGCTCGACCTCGTCGCCGGGGCGGTAGAATTCGCGCAGGCGGCGCACGATGTCCCGCGCGTCGCGGGCCGAATCGAAAATCTGGTTCAGGCAGGACCGCACGCATTCGGGCTGGGCGATGGAATCGGGGGAGCTGAGGAGTTCCTCGGCCAGGCCGAGAATGGGGACCATGATGTTGTTGAAGTCATGGGCGATGCCGCTGACCATCTTGCCGAGGGCCTGCATGCGTTCCTGGTGGACCATCTGCTTCTCGAACTCGATCTGCCGGGTGGCATCGCGCTTCACCCCCACAAAGTGGGTCACGGTGCCGGCGGCGTCGAGCACCGGCGAGATGAGGTTGTCCTCCGGATAGAGCGAGCCGTCCTTGCGGCGGTTGATGAAGCGTCCCTGCCAGGTCTTGCCGCTGCGGATGGTGGCCCAGAAGGCACCGTAGAAGTCATGCCCATGCTTGCCGCTCTTGAGGATGCGCGGATTGCGCCCGACCGTTTCCGACGCCGCATAGCCGGTCATCTTCTCGAAGGCGGGATTGACGTAGAGAATGGTCCCCTTGGGATCGGTGATGAGGTAGCTTTCGTCCCCCTGGGCGATGGCCATGCCAAGCAGTTCCAGTTCCGCCAGGGTCCGTTTGTGCTCGGTGATGTCGCGCCGGAAGAGGGCCACCCGTTCGGCCCGGCCCTCGGGCGAATACACGGGCTGGACCCGCAGATCGAGCCAGACCTTGCCGTGGCGGACTTCGCGCCGTGCAGGTTTCCCCTCGGCGAAGCACTGCGCCACCAGGCTGTGGCAGACCTCGGTCTGGTCGGCGGGAAGCAGCCCCCAGATGCATTTGCCCAGCAGGCGGTCCGGCGCCCGGTCGAGAAACTCCGCATAGGGCTGATTGGTCTCGAGCACGAAGCCGTCCCGGTCGAGGAGGACCACTCCGTCGCTGATGGCGTTGAGCAGAGCCAGCGCCCGGCTTTCGCTACGTTCGAGGCGGAGCTGGGCCTCGCGCAGAGCCTCTTTCTCCCAGCGCTTCTCCAGAGCCCCCGAGATCGCCGGGACCAGCCGGAACAGCCGTTCCTTGACCACATAGTCGGAGGCGCCGGCCTTGATCGAGTCCGCCGCGTCCTCCTCGCTCAGTGTGCCGGTGACCACGATCACCGGCACCAGCGGCGCATGCTCATGGGCGAGGCGGACAATGTCCAGCCCGGTGAAGCCGGGCAGGCGGAAGTCGGTGCATACCAGATGGGGGGTGAATGCCCGGAGTTCGGCCAGGAATCCCGTTTCGCTGATCACCCGCCGGGCTTCAAGCCTCGGATCGGCCTTGTGCAATTCCCGCAGCATTAGCTCGTAGTCGGTGGTGTTGTCCTCGACAATCAGCAACCGGCATGGCTCTTGGGAGGGAGTGGAGAACGGGTTGGTGTGCAGCTCGAAATGGTCAGGCATCCCAGCATGCCCCTTGCTTGCGGAATCCGGTGATCGTATGTGGAGCGGGCAATATCCTTCTTGCCGTCATACCATGATGTTGCCATCGCGGCCTGTCCACTCGCGCGGGCTGCATCGGCTATGTTTCCCGTAGCGATTCGGGCTGGACGGTTGCCCCGTGGCCGACGGCGGGCATGCGGAAGTGGAACGTGGCGCCCCGGTCCGGCTCGCCCTCGGCCCAGACGTTGCCGCCGTGCCGCTGCACGATGCGTTGGACCAGGGAGAGCCCCACGCCGGTGCCGGCGAAATGGTCGGGCGGATGCAGGCGCTCGAAGACGGCGAAGATTTTTTCCGCGTATTTCTGCTCGAAGCCGATGCCGTTGTCGGCCACCCAGTAATGGACCCAGCCCGGTTCGCGGGCCCCGCCGACGACGATCCGTGGCCGGGGTTTTGGCTGCGAATATTTCACCGCGTTGTCGAGCAGATTGGCGAAGACTTGGCGCAGCATGCCGCGGTCGCCGTGGGCGGCGGGCAGGTCCGCCACCGCGAACTCGACGGCTCCCTCCGTGCTCCGGCTCTGGTCGGCGACCAGTTCGCCGACGACTTCCGCCATCGGCACTTCCGACTTGACGAGCGGCTGGCGGCCGAGGCGGGAGAAGGCGAGCAGGTCGCTGATCAGTTGGCCCATGTGCCGCGCGTTGTCGCGGACCACCTGGAGCAGGCGGCGCCCCTCGTCGTCCAGGAGTTTGCCGTACTCCTCTGCGATGATGCCCGCGAAGCCGTCGATGGCGCGCAGGGGGGCGCGCAGGTCGTGGGACACGGAATGGGCGAAGGCCCCGAGCTCGCGGTTGCTGTCCGCCAGAGCGGCGGAGACCTTTTCGAGCTTGCGGTTGGTGCCCTGGAGGTCTTCGAGGACATTGATTATGGCGCGGTTGATCTGCTCGGTCTCGGCCACCCGTTCGGCCAGTTCCGCCGTGCGTTCGCGCACCCGCTGTTCGAGCATGTCCTTGGCGTGCTGCACTTCGAGTTCCATGCGCTTGCGCTCGGTGATGTCGGAGAGCACGCCGAGATGGCGGCGGGGGGAGCCGTTGGCGGCGCGCTCGATAACCTGTCCGCGGGCGAGGAACCAGTGGTAGGAACCGTCCGCCACCCGCATGCGGTATTCGCCCTCGTAGTATCCGGTCTCGCCGCGCAGATGCGCTTCGAGCCGCTCCCGGGGGCCGGCCAGGTCGTCGGGATGCACCCGTCCCTGCCATCCGGAAATCGGGCCGTCGAGGCTGCCCGGTTCGCGCCCGAGCAGGCGGCAGTACTGGTCCGAATAGATGACCCGGTCGTGAACCACATCCCAGTCGAACACGCCCAGAGCGCTGGCTTCGAGGGCCAGATTCCAGCGGGTTTCGAGTTCGGCGATTGCTCCCTGGCTGCGCCGCAGCCTGCGCTTCATCCGCTGGTCCTGCACGAGCAGCATCCCGAGCAGGGCGATGATCGCCAGCAGCAGGTAGACCACATAGCGCACTTCCTGGCGTTGCCAGAAGCTGGCCGCGTGGACCCCGAACCATTTCTGGCGGAGGCGCTCGTAGGTGCCGTCCGCCTGGACAATGGCCAGCCCCTCGTTGAGCAGGCTGGCCAGGGTCTCGTCCCCCTTCCGCACCGCGAAACAGAAATCGAGCGGCTCGAAGGGCGGCCCCACTGCCGCCAGGTTCCGCAGGTGGTTCGTCCGGCAGAAATAGATTCCCTGGAGACGGGGGAGCAGGGCGGCGTCCCCCTGCCCCTCGGCGAGGGCGCGCAGCACTTCGCCCTGGGAGCCGAAGTGGAGGAACCGCCCGGCGACCACGCTGCGCCCCGCGAAGTCGTCCATGATGTCGCCCTTCTGGACCAGGACGGTCCGCCCCGCGAGGTCCGCCAGAGACTGGATGGCGGAGCCGCGCCGCACGAAGACGGCATGGGAGACGATGACGTAGGGCAGGGAGAAGTCGACGGTTTGTTCCCGCTCCGGGGAGCGGTACATGCCGATGACCACGTCCAGTTGGCCCTGCTCGATCCGGGGACGGACCTCGGCCCAGGGGCCCAGCACGATATCGCCTTCCAGGCCCATCGCCGAAGCCACCGCCCGGAAGAGGTCCACGCTGAAACCGGCGGGCCTGCCCTTCGCGTCCAGGAAGGAATAGGGTGGATAGTCGTGGTCCCCGCCGACGCGCAGCTTGCTCACCGGTGGTTCCGCCCGGCCAAGGGCGGCCAGGAGGAGAAGCAGGACGACGGCCGGTCCGGCGGCACGGTTCATGGACTGTCCTCCTCCTCGTCGGCGAGCGGGTCGTTGGCTACGGGCGCGAGCCCGGCTTGACGAAGCTGCCCGCGCAGGGCGGCGACAGTGGCCTTGAGTTCGGCCATGCGCAGTTCGCGGCCTGCCATCGCGGTCACCATCGCCCGCAGCTCTTCGGTGCGCTCGCGCACCCGTTCATCGAGTCCCTCGCGGTGGGCGTCGGTCTGTCGTTCGATGGCCCGGTAGGCGGTGATGTCCACGCCGACGGACCAACTGGCCCAGCCCGGCACGGGGAACTGGTTCGAGAGGTTCGAGAGCAGCAGAGTCCGGTAGCTGCCATCCTTGCCGCGCAGCGTCCACTCCAGGTTGCGAAAACCCGCCGAACCGGGTAATTGAAGTTCCAAACGGCGGCGGCGGACTTCCGGGTCGGGATACAGCCAGGCGAAGGCCTGGGGATTGCCCACCACCTCGGCGGCGCTGTAGCCGGTGACCCGCTCGCATTCCTGGTTCCAGACCTGGGGAACCCCGTCGGCGTCGAAGGCGGCCAGCATCGCCGGCAGGTTTTCGAGCAGCCGCTGGAGATGGGATTCCCCGGCGCGGAGCTTCTCCTCCGTTTGCCGCAGTTCGGTCCGGTCCCGGAAAATGGCCAGAATGTCGCCCGAGGGCAAGGGCAGGAAATGGCTCTCGATCCAGAGGGACCGCCCACCGAATTCATAGAGGTGCAGGGGCAGGTCCCGGGGTTTCCGGGTGCGCCAGGCCGCGCGCAGGGCCTCGATGAACGCCTCCGGTCCGGTCCCGGGGAAAACTTCGCTCAGACAATGTCCGACGCAGTCCTCGCGGCTTTTCCCCGAGTGGCGGCAGGCGGCCGGGTTGATATCCCGGATGCGGAAATCCGCCCCGTCGTCCACCGCCTCGTAGATGGCCACCCCGTCGGTGATGCTTTGCTGCACCTGCTGGTGGAGGTGCTCGCACTCGCGCAGGCGGGCGAAAGCCTGTTCCTCCGCCGTGAGGTCGCGGAGGGTGAAAAGTGTGTGCATCCGTTCTCCCAGCGGGATGGTGCAACCATGCAGCTCGAGCGGAAGCGGTTGCCCGTTGGCCTGCGGGCGGACGAGGCGGGACGCCGGTTCCCGCCCCTCGCCGCCGGCGGTCGGAACTTCGCGGAAACGGGCCCGTTCCTCCTCGGGGATGAAGTCGTCGGGCGGCAGGCCCAGCATAGTGTTCAGGGCGATTCCGTAGAGGTCCGCCGCCCGCCGGTTGGTCCAGACGAGCCGCTGGTCCGCGTCGAAAATCAGGATGCCGTCCCGCGTATGGTCCAGCAGGGCCAGGTTCAGGTCGCGGTTTTCGTTCAGCTTCTCCTCGATCCGGGCCACCCGGCCGATGTCGGCCAGGGACAACACGGTTGCCAGGATGCGGTGCGGTTCGTCCCACAGAATCTCCGCCCTGGCCCGCGCTTGCAGGAGGTGTCCGTCGCGGCGCAGGAGCGACAGGTCGCAGCCGGGCTGTGTGTCGGTCGCCGCGTCCGCCTGCGCCAGGAGGCTCCGGGCCGGGTGCTGGGAGTTTTCGGCGACGAATTCGAGGAAGGCGTGCCCTTCGAGGTCACCGGCCTTGGTGCCCAGCAGTTCCCCTGCCGCGGGATTGGCCCGGGTGATGAGTTGCTGGGGATCGAGGATCAGAATGGCCTCCTGCGCGGCAGCCAGAACCACATGCAGCTTGTTTTCGCTGCGGCGCAGGGAATCCGCCAGGCGGACCTGTTCGTCCGCCTCGTGCAGAAGACAGTGGGTCCGGAGCATTTCCCCGTCCGCGTCGTATTCGATCCGCCCGTCGAGGCGGCAGGGGACGGCGGTGCCCCGCCCGGTCCGCAGGTCGAAACGGACGCCGCTGACTTCGCCGGTTCGTATGAATTCGCGGAAGCGCTGGGGAAAGAGCACGGCGTGGTGGCCGGTCAGAAAGTCCGCGAAGGACTTGCCGACCACGTCCTCGGCGCGGTAGCCGAGCAGCCGCAGCCAGGCCTCGTTGACGGCGAGAAAGCAGCCGTTGGCGTCCAGGCTCTGGTAGGGGCAGGGCAGGAGGTCCATCGCCGGGCCGCCGAAGCCCGCCTGGTTCCGGTCTGGTGTGCTTCCGCTCATTCCCGGACTCCCGCCTGCCGCGAACTGGGCCGAACCGTCCGCGACGGCTGGCCGAACATCCGATGTCTCAAGGGAGAAACTAGATGGTCCCGCCCTTTCGTCAAGTGTCGCTGCCGCCGAGCCAGCCCTTGCGGTGGAAATAGGCCACCATGGTCAGGGTGCAGAGGAGCATCAGGCCCCACACCCCGGCGTAGCTCCAGCGCCATTGCAGTTCGGGCATGTGCTCGAAGTTCATGCCGTAGACTCCGGCGATGAAGGTGAGGGGGATGAAGATGGTGGAGATGATGGTCAGCACCTTCATCACCTCGTTCATCCGGTTGCTGGCGCAGGAGAGATAGATGTCCATCAGGCTGGCGGCCAGTTCGCGGTAGGTCTCGGTCATGTCGAGCGCCCGCATGGCATGGTCGTGGCAGTCCCGCAGGTAAATCTGGGTCTGCGGGGAAATTCCGGTCTCCCCGTCGCGCAGCATGGTGCCCAGGGCGTCGCGCAGAGGCCAGATGCCCCGGCGCAGATCGAGCAGTTCCCGACGCATGTCGTGGATGCGGGACAGGGTGGCCCGCCCGGTTTCCACCAGCACCCGCTCCTGCAAGCGCTCGATCTCCTCCCCCGCTTCCTCGAGCAGGGGAAAATAGCTGTCGACCACCGCGTCGAGCAGGCTGTACAGAAGGTAGTCCGCCGGACGCGAGCGCACCTGTCCGGCCCCCTCGCGCAGCCGGTGCCGCACCGAGTCCAGGCAGTCGCCCTCCCGTTCCTGCACGGTGACCAGCACGCCGTCGGCCAGGAACAGGCTCAACTGCTCCCGTTCCAGCCGGTGGTTCTGGTAGCGGAACATGCGGACCACGATGTAGATATGCCCTTCGTACACATCCACCTTCGGGCGCTGGGCGTTGTGGAGGGTGTCTTCGAGGGCGAGGGGATGGAAGCCCAGCTCGCGGTTCAGTTCCTGAAGATAGTCCACGTTGCCCAGGCCGTTGATGTTCAGCCAAAGTACCCCTTTGCCCCGCCCCCAGGCCACGGCCTCGGCCACGCTCGCGAATTCGCCTTCCTCGCATTGTTCGGCGTTGTAGCGGAAGGCGTGAATGGTTTTCGGGCATTGCGCATCGGCTGGCGCGCGCAGCGTCCCCGGCGGCAGGTTGCGGGATTTTCGCTGGTGGTTGGTCATGCTGCCGGCTCCTGGCTAGACGGGGGGCTGGTGGGGTTCGGTCATGGGCTGGGCCCCGGGCCTGATGCGGTAGAACATGGCCCGTTCGGTCACCCATATCCCATCGCCCTGGCGGTTCTTCACGTCCGCGTAGTACTCGAAGCCCACCTTCCGGTAGAGGGCGAAGGCCCGTTCGTTGTCCAGACAGGTGGTCAGTTCGACCCCGTCCCGGTCGCTCTCGCGGGCGGCCGCGAGCAGCAGCTCCATCATCGGCCGCCCCAGCCCGCGCCCCTGGAAGTCGTCCAGCAGACCGATGCCGAGGAGAGGGACCGGGCGGGTGAAGTACCAGAGGAAGAAGTAGCCCACCTGCCGTTCGCCCGCGAACAGCCCGAGCAGCAGGTCCTCCCCCGCCTCGCTCCGGGCCAGGGCCTTGGCCACGGTGGCGTCGTCGTAGGCATGGGGCAAAAACAACCGGCGGCTCGCGGCCGACAGTTCCCGGTTGAAGGTTTGCAGGGCCGCGCGGTCTCCCGCCACCAGGCGCCGGACCGCCAGTTCCACGCCGTCCCGCGTCGTCCATGTCGTCGGCAATTCCATGATCGGTCCTTCCTGATGCAAC
>LVAZ01000266.1:13628-13793 GCA_001603055.1 Victivallales bacterium Lenti_02 | reverse complement strand
CCCGGGAGGAAGGAAGAAGCCGAGCTGGGGCTCGGCGGGCCCGGGGGGGAGGAACAGCGTCTGTTCTCGCCGCCAGAAGCTCGCCCGTCTTGGGGAGTTGAAGCAATCGCTCCTGCACCGGGCCTTCACGGGCCAACTGACCGCAGGCCCCCGCCAATTGGAGTT
>LVAZ01000266.1:0-13602 GCA_001603055.1 Victivallales bacterium Lenti_02 | reverse complement strand
GCGGGCCCGGCGGGGAGGAAGAAACCGAGCTGGGGCTCGGCGGGCCCGGGAGGGAATGGCGCAGCCGGGGATATCTGCCGCATCGGGACTCGCTGACGGTCTTGCAGTCGATCACCTTCCGGTTGGCGGACTCGTTGGCGCGGGAGTACCTGGAGCGGTTGAAAAGCGAGTTGGCGAATCTGGCGCAATGGGACCGAGATGTGGCGCGCCGCCGGTGGATCGAGCGGTGGCTGGATGCCGGGTCCGGGTGTTGTGCGCTGCGCCATCCGGCCTTGGCAGGTGTGATGCAGGAGACGCTGCTGAAATGGGACGGGGAGCGTTACCGGCTGCTGGCTTGGTGCATCATGCCCAACCACGTGCATGTGCTGATCGAGCCGCAGACGGACTTGGCGCGGATCGTGCAGTCGTGGAAGTCGTACACGGGACGTTGGGCATTGGCCCGGAACGCCGAACTCGGGCTGGGCATTCCGCCACCCCATCTGTGGAGGCGGGAGTACTGGGATCGTTATATCCGGGACGAATCGCATCTGGTCGCGGTTCGGGAGTATATTCACGCAAACCCGGTGAAGGCGGGTCTTTGCCGCCGTCCGGAAGACTGGCCGTGGAGTAGCGCGGGGACAGAGATGCCATGAACGAAGCGGAGACGAGAGGGTAGCCGAAGGCGGCGGGCTGGGGCGACGTCCCCGAGAGCCGCATTCGCCGGGAGGTGATCGCGCCGGGACGGTTGCAGGGCGGCGGTCGCCGGGCGCGGGAGGAGATTGCCGACTATGTGCTGGTGTACCGCAACCAGAAGCTGGCGGTGATCGAGGCCAAACGGAAGGAGCTGCCGGATACCGAGGGGCTGGGGCAGGCCAAACGGTATGCGGAGCGGTTGCAGACCCGGTTCGCCTACTCGACCAACGGCGTGGGCATCTACCGCGCGGATATGGCCACCGGCGACGAGGGCTATGTGGACGCCTATCCGACGCCGGAGGAATTGTGGGAGGCGGTCTTCGGGGCGGAGCAGGGGCGGGAGCGGTTCTGGCGGGAGCGGTTCGCGGCCATTCCCTTCGAAATCCGGGGGGGGCAGTGGGAACCGCGCTACTACCAGCACAATGCCATCACCCGCACGCTGGAGGCCATCGGCCAGGGGCGCGACCGCATCCTGCTCACCCTCGCCACCGGCACCGGCAAGACGGCCATCGCCTTCCAGATCGCCTGGAAGCTGTTCCACAGCCGCTGGAATCTGACCGACTGGCGGAACGGTCTGGAGCCGGGGCAGGAGCCGAAGCGCCGTCCGCGCATTCTCTTCCTGGCCGACCGGAACATCCTGGCCGACCAGGCCTTCAACAACTTCAGCGCCTTCCCCGAGGACGCCCTGGTCCGCATTGCCCCGGACGCCATCGCCAAGAAGGGCAAGGTCCCCAAGAACGGCAGTATCTTCTTCACCATTTTCCAGACCTTCATGACGGGGACGGACGAGAACGGCGACCCGAGCCCGTACTTCGGCGACTACCCGCCGGACTTTTTCGACTTCATCGTGATCGACGAGTGCCACCGGGGCGGGGCGGGCGACGAGAGCGCCTGGCGGGGGATCATGGAGTACTTCGCCCCGGCCGTGCAGTTGGGCCTGACCGCGACGCCCAAGCGCACGGACAACGTGGACACCTACGCCTACTTCGGCGAGCCGGTCTACGTCTACTCCCTCAAGCAGGGGATCAACGACGGCTACCTCACCCCCTTCCGCGTGAAGCAAATTTCAACCACCATCGACAGCTACATCTACACCTCCGACGACAAGGTGATCGAGGGCGAGATTCAGGAAGGGAAGACCTACGAGGAGGCGGTCAACAGCCTTGCATCTGCGAGAAGACCGACCCGGAGCCATGCCCGGTCTGCGGCCGGACTCCCTGCATCTGCGAAGGGGAGCCGTGCCCCAAGTGCGGCAAGAAGCCCTGCGAGTGCAACCGCAAGACGAATCAGCCGCGAGCAACGCGTGGAAGCCCACCGGGCCACCATCCACAAGCTCTATGCCGATCCCCAGCGCGAGTTCCTCGACTTCGTGCTGGCCCACTGCGTGGAACAAGGCGTGGACGAACTCAATCAAGACAAGCTACCCGACCTGCTCCGCCTGCACTACCACGACATCCCCGACGCCGTCGCCATCCTCGGCCAGATTCCCGAGATTCGCGACCTGTTCGTCGGTTTCCAGAAATATCTGTACGAACCGGAATCGGTGGCGTAGCGGATACTGATTCACCGCCGATGCCGCCTCCCCCCTGGGATCGCCCCTCGGCCGTTCGGCATTCCTACCGCCGTGGTGGGCGAGGATGCGGAGGCTCTCAGTAGCCGAAGCGTTCGGCGTGCAGGCGCGCTTCCGGCAGGCCCATGCCGAGCAAGGTCCGCGTCATGGCCGCCATGAACTGGGGTGGGCCGCAGAGGAAGACTTCGGTCCACTCCAGGTCGGCCGCGTCCAGCAAGGTGGCGAAGGCGGCGGCGTCCAGCCAGCCCTTCCCTCCCGGCCCGTGGGTGACCCAGACGGTGGCTTGCAGGTTCGGCAGACGACTGGCCAAGCCCTCCAGTTCGTCCCGCGCGAAAGCGTCCGGCGCCGCGCCGACCGACCAGACCAACCGCACGTCCCGGCTGGACCCCGTCGCGGCCAATTCCCGGACCATGGCCAGAAACGGGGTGATGCCAATGCCGCCGGCGACCAGAAGCAACGGGCAGGCGGGTTCCACCCCCTCCAGGGTGAAAGCTCCGAAGGGGCCATGCAGGCGGGCTTCGCTACCCTCCCCCACCGTCGCCAATTCCCTGGTCCAATCGCCCGAGGCTTTGATATCGAACTCGATTTCGCCATCCCGATTGCCCGCGATGGTGAAGGGGTGCGGCTCGCGCAAACCGGGCAGATCGAGCGACAAGTAGGCAAACTGCCCGGCCTGGGACTGCATTCCGCCGCCCGATTCGGGCCTGAAACGCAGCGTATGCACGGCCCCGTCCACCGCGATTGCCTCCTGGCATCGCCAGACCGGCAGGAACCGTTGGCGCAGCAGGCGGTGGTAGAGGTGGGTGCCGACGCAGCAGGCGTACAGCAGCACGCAGACCACCTTGAAGGGGAGCAGCGAGGGAGCCGACAGGAGCAGGATATGGACCAACATCACGGTCACCCCCAGGACGGCGACGTTGTGCAGCCAGACGCACCAATGGTAGCGCAGGTGGAACACCCGGCGGATGCCCTGCCGCAGCCCGGCATAGCCGGGAATGCGCTCCAGCCAGACCGTGCCAAGCAGAACCGCGCCGCCCACGGTGGCCAGAACGAAAAGCAACCGGGCAATCTCGCCCGCCTCCTTCAAGACGGACTCCCCCTCGTGCCCCCAAGTGACCAGGATGCCGTGGGTGTAGACCACCACCAACGCCACCGCCGCCAGCACCCCGTGCAGCACGTACAGCCGGTCCAGGGATACCCAGTGGTCCAGCCAACGGAGACGGGCCGAGAGCAGAAGCTGACAACTGAACAGCACGTAGGCGACACAACCCGCCCCGTAGGCGACCCGCTTCAAGGGGGGCGGGTCCCAGGTGACCCCCAGAAAAAACACCGCCAGCAACAGGGCGATCAGCACGAGATAGCCACCCGCCAGAAAGACAGAACCCCGCTTGCACGACATGGGCATCATTCCTGGTTCGAGGGGAGGTTTGGAAACACCGCGACGTGTCACGACAAATGAATCCCCACCTACAACCAAACTGGACACCCGTCCGCACCGTGAGTTCCCCGACCCCGGCGCAAGCTGGGTCCAGACGACAACGGGAACTCTAGTCGTTGACCTTGGTGCCGCCGTGGCGGGCGAGGATGCGGGCGACGCGGGCGCGGCCGGCGCGCTGGCGGGCGGCGGCGTCCGTGCCCCAGCCCTCGACGTTGAGGCGGAGTTTGGGCTCGTTGCCGGAGGGGCGGACCACGAACCACCAGCCGCCGTCCTCCCCGGCGAAGCGGAATTTGAGGTCCTGGGGGCGGGCGTTGGCGGCGGCGTAGGGTTCGCCGGGGGCGGCGCGGTAGACCCGCCAGAAACCGGTGTCCGGCTCGATGCGCACGCCGTGGCGTTCGCCCTGGCCGGCGAAGGCGGCGGCGAGGGCGTCCAGGGCGGCGGGGACGGCGGCGGGGTCGGGGAAGAGGTAGTTGATCTCGCCGCTCCAGACGTAGCGCTGCCGCCAGTCGGCGAGGAGTCCGGCCAGACTGCCGCCGGCGGCCTTGGCGCGGGCGGCGACCTTGAGCAGGTGCAGGACGGTGAGGTTGCCGCTGTCCACATAGTGGAACTGCGGGTAGAAATAGTGGCCCGAGTGCTCGCCGGCGAAAACCACCCGGCGGCGGTATGGCTCGCTGCGCATCAGCTCCTTGATCTTGGCGTGGCCGACGGGGGTGGAGACCAGCTCGACCGCGCCGGACTCGGGAAAGAGGTCGCGGAGCAGCTCGCTGCAGCAGAGGTTGGCCATGACCACCGGGGCGGAAACGCCGCTTTCGGCGACCATCCGCGGGGCGAGCAGGGCCAGGACCTGGCTGCACGTGATGCCCGCGCCGGTACCATCCACAAACCCGGCCCGGTCGGCGTCGCCGTCGAAGCCCACGCCCAGATCGGCCCGGGTGGCGCGGACCTGTCGGCCCATGCCCTTCACGTAGGCGTCGAGGAGCGGATTGGGCACCCCGTTGGGAAAGGCGCCGTTGGGTTCGTCGTTGCCCCAGAGAAACTCGAACTGGCCGCCGCGGGCCAGTTCGTCGGCGATGGGGCGGAAGGCGACGGCACCGACCCCGTTGCCGGCCTCGACGTAGACCCGGAGGGGTTCGCGCAGCCCGAACTGGCTTTTCCCCGAAAGCCCGGCCAGGGCGAGGATGGCGGCGGCGAAGTCGGCCCGGAGGTCGAGAGTCTCGGGCAGAGCTGGCCGGGGCCGGGCGAGGACCGTATCCCGCAACGCCTCGAGTTCGGCGGTGGAGAGCGGCACCGCGCCGCGCTTGACCATCTTGACTCCGTTGTATTCGGCGGGATTGTGGGAGGCGGTAATCATGGCGGCCCCGTCCAGGTCGGGGCGGGAGCCGGCGGCGTGGTAGCAGATTTCGCTCGACACCAGGCCCAGGCGCAGAGCCTTGCCCCCGGCCCGCTCGACTCCCCGGCAGAAGGCGAGGAGCAGATCGACCGAGCCCTGGCGCGCGTCGCGGCCCACGGCCACGCGGGGCAGGCAGCCGGGAAACTCGCGCCGGAGCAGCTCCGCGTAGGCGGCGCCGACCTCCTCGGCCAGGAACACATTGAACTGGGGGCCGTACACGCCCCGGATGTCGTCGCGCTTGAAGGCGGCGGCGATGCGCCTGTCGTCGTAGGAAAAGAAACCGGCCAGCATGGCAATGATCCCGATTGTGCAACCTGCCCCCCGTCCCCGCCGACAAGGAATCTAGACAGGGAAGGCCCGGCGTCAAACCGGCGCAACTTCCCGTCGCCGACAGACAGGAACCGCATTGCATTCCCGCCAGGGCGGGATACGGTAGACGCTTGGACAAATGGTCTGCGTTTCCTGCCGGAATCAGGAGGCGGCAAGTGGCGCGGAATGGTGTGTTTCAGGCCGGAGACGGCTCCCGGAACGATAAAACAATGACCTCGAAGGCCAAACGCGGCAGCGACAACCCACCGAAGCCGCCCGACCGACAATACCTTCCAGAAACCGCCGAGCCTGCCGAGAATTTGGACCTTCCGGATTCCAGCGGGCCGCGTCGTTATATCCAACTGGAGACTGCGGCCAGCATCGACCCCGCCGAATCGCTGGCCACTGTCCGTCCCCTCCCCGTCGCCGCCCCCAGAGTCAACTCGGTGGTGCACGACGCCATGACCGAGCATGCACGGGAGGCCAACTACCAGATTGGCGAGCGGCTGGCGCGGGGGGCCGAGAGCGTGCTCTACCGCACCGCCGGCAACGGCGCCGCCTTCTGCGTGAAGGTGATCCGCAACTGGCTGGGCCGCACCATCGGCGACGCCGCCACCCGCGGCAACGAAGGCAAGCTCGACGCCGCCTACCACTCGAAGGTCCGCCACCTGCGCAACGAGTACGAGGTGGGCCAGCAGCTCCAGGAGCCGGGCGACATCCCGATCGTCCGCATCTACGCCCTGCGCAAAGTCCGCCGCCTCGGCATCGAGGTCGGCTACGACCTGCTGATGGAGCTGATCGAGGGCGACGACCTCGGCTCCAAGCAGGCCCTCCGGCAATACGGGCTGCCCGAGAAGGTGAGCTTCTTCTACCAGGCCGCCAAAGCCCTCGACTACATGCACCAGCGGAACTTCATCCATCTGGACATCAAGCCCTCGAACATCATGATCGACAAGAACCGGGTGAAGCTGATCGACTTCGGGGTGACGGTGCCGCTCGGGCACAAGCCCCGCTCGGTCACCGGCACGGCGGGCTATCTCTCGCCCGAGCAGATTGCGCGGGACATCCTGAACCAGGCCACGGACATCTTCGCCCTGGGCGTCGCCTTCCAGGTGATCTTCGGCGGTTCGCCCCTGCGGCAGGACCCGGCGGACCTCAAGCGCCAGGATTTCCGGGCCAACGCCCGGTTCATGCTCGAAACCGACGAAGCGCCCATCGTGCGCAGCGTCCCCGAACTCAAGGACCTGCCCGAGCTGGGCGACCTGATCCGGCAATGCACGGTTCCCCGGCGGGACAAGCGGATCGGCAACGCGGGGGAACTGGCGGAAGCCATCCGCCGCGCGGCGGAGGCGGCGGGGCTGACGGTCCGCGCCTAGGATTTGCCTTCGGCGGTCTTCTCCCCCGCCATCCGTCGGGCCTCGTCCTCGATCTTGCGGGCCCGGCTGTCCTTGCCCCGCTCCCGCAAGCGGTGCGCCCATTCGAACAATGCGCGTTCGCCGCCGGGCAGCAGCCGCGCCGTCTTGCGGAACTCCTCCTCGGCCTCGTCCTGCCGGTCGAGCGCCGCCAGCGTCCGCGCCAGCAGCAGATGCGCCTCGCCCCGGGCCGGTTCGAGCCGCCGGACCTCGGCCAGGCACTGCTCCGCCTCGCCGAAGCGGCTCAGTTCGTAGAGGATGCCGCCCAGCTCGAACAGCGCGTCGGGCGAACCGTCCGCAGCCACGGCCTGCTTCAGCCGCTCGGCCTGCGCCGCCAGCCGCCGCGCCCTGCCGCCCATGCACGGCCCCTGGCAGCCGGCGAACTGGCGGGAGGGGCATGGCGGGCAGTCCGGGAAAAACCGCAAATCCGCCTGCAAGTCCTGGTGCCGCCGGTAGAAATACTCATGGACCTGGGCCAGCTTGCGGAAGGCCGTCAGCGGCGCGCCGGCGAACTCGACCATCTCGCGGCAATGATAGACGCGGAGAGCGGTGTCCACGCCCGGGCGCGGGGCGCAGGCGGGGAGGCGGAGCCCGTGCCGGGCCAGGCGGCCGAACTCGTCGTCCGCGAAGGCGCAGGGGTGCAGGCCGCAGTCCAGAATCACCCCGATGCCGGCCGCGAGCATGGGCGGCGCCGCCTCGGCGAGCCAGGCCGCCAGCCGCCGCCGATCCGCCGCCGCCAGTCCCTCGGCGGTCCGCACGATCACCTGCCGGCCGGGCACCCTGGCCAGAAAATCCCGCACCCAGGCATAGTCGTCGCCCGGTTCGCCGACCAGCGCGACCACGCCCAGCGGCACCGCCCGCCGCCCCAGCCGCTCGGCCAGCCCGAGCAGGCGGGCGCGCTGGTCCGCGTCGTAGAACCGGGGATGGAGCAGGCGCAGGCAGACCTGGACCTGCTCGGCGAGCAGAAACTCCGCCACCTCGTCCAGCACCACGCCGTAGGTCTCCACCACCGGCTCGACCTGTTTCCGGCGGGCGGCGGCCACCAGATCGGGGAAATCCGGATGGAGCGTGGGCTCCCCGCCGACCAGCCCGCAGAACTCCTCGCGGTTCGCCGCCAGAAAATCGACGAACCGGGCGAAATCCGCCGCGGCCATGTCCACGGGCGTCCCCGTTCCGGCGGCAAGGGCGGCGAGACTGCGGCGATGGGTGACGAACGCTTCCATGAACACCTCGGCGGATTGAACCTGCATACCCCAAACCTAGGCACCCCGCCCGTCCTGTCAAGACCTGCCGCCTTCCGTCCGGACAGAGGTGGCTGGAATCCGTCGGAAAACGAGTTACATTGGGCCGCTTCAAGTTTTCACCCACGCCCAAGCCCCAAGGCTTGCCACAAAGGATTCCCGGCCCATGGCTGACGAGCTGCAAGGATTGCTGGACCGCATACGGAAAGAAGGGCTTGAGCAGGCCGCCGGCGAGAAGGAGGACCTTCTCCGCCAGGCCAAGGCCGAGGCCAAGGCCGTGGTGGACAAGGCCAGGGCCGAGGCCGAGCAACTGGTCGCGGCCGCCCGCCAGGAGGCGAAACTGCTCCGGGAGAAGGGCGAGCAATCGCTCAAACAGGCGGCGCGCGACGTGCTGCTCTCCCTGCGCGGCCAGCTCGAAGGCCGGGTGGTCGAGGTCGCCCGTTCGCTGGCCGCCGAGGCCTGCACCCCCGCCGCCGTGGCGGAAATCGTCGCGGGCCTGGCCGCCGCCTATCTCGAAGCCGAGAAGGAAGGCCGTCTGGAAATCCAGATTCCCGCCAGCCAGGCCGACGCCCTGCGCGCCGCCCTGGCCGCCCGCCTGGGCAAGGACCTGGCCGCCCACTGCGACCTGGCCCCGGTCCCCGGCCTCGGCGCGGGTTTCCGCCTGGTCTTCTCCGGCCAGGACATCGCCTACGACTTCTCCGACGCCAGCCTGGCCGAAACCATGGCCTCCTTCCTCACGCCCCGCCTCGCGGCGACGGTCGCGGGGGTCGTCGCGAAGCAAGACTAACCCGGCCGAGCGGTTGCAGCAGCGCCCATGAGTCCCAGCCACTACTACCTCATCAGCTCCCTGCTTCCCCTTCGCTGGGGCAGCCGTCCGCCGCTCACCCCGGCCGACTTCCTGGCCCAGTGCGAGGGGCAGCTTGCGGCCAGCGAACTGGCCGACCTGCGGGCTGTGACCCTCCTCCCGCCGGAAAAAGGGCGCGAGCCCCGCGGCATCGAGGCCCGCTGGCACCACTGGGACGGCTATGTGCGCAACCTCATCGCCGGCGCCCGCGCCGCCCTCCTCCGCCGCGACCCCGCCGACCAACTGCGGCCCGAGGCCGAGGTCTTCCCCGGCGACCGCCGGGAAATCGAGGAAATCCTCGCCAACGACAATCCCCTCGAACGGGAGCGCGCCCTCGACCACCGCCGCTGGCGGCAGCTCGAGGAACTCGAAAGCGGCCATCCCTTCGACTCCGACCGGCTGGCGGTCTACCGACTGAAACTCCTGCTCCTCGAAAAATGGGCGCAATTCGACGCCAAAAACGGCGAGCGCAATCTGGCCGAGCTGGTGGATACAGGTCTCCAGCAGGCCGCCGAACAACGGGTGGCGAGCGAATGACTGACACGGGACATGGCGGAACAGCAACCATGACGGAAACCCAGTATGCGGGCCGCGTCGTCGGCGTCAACGGCAACATGGTCGTGGCCAGCTTCGACGGCAGCGTCATCCAGAACGAAGTGGCCTATGTGCGCGTGGGCGACACCCGCCTGAAGAGCGAGGTGATCCGGGTGCGCGGACGCGAGGCCGACCTGCAAGTGTTCGAGAACACCAGCGGCATCCGCGTCGGCGACCCCGTCGAGTTCTCCCGCGAGCTGCTCTCGGTGGAGCTGGGGCCCGGCCTGCTCACCCAGATTTTCGACGGCCTGCAGAACCCCCTGCCCCGGCTGGCCAGGGAAACCGGCATCTTCCTCAAGCGCGGCGTCTACATGCCCCCGCTCGACGGCGAGCGCCAGTGGGACTACACCCCCGGGGCCGCCGTCGGCGACACCCTCCGCGCCGGCGACACCGTCGGCGCGGTCCCCGAGGGCATCTTCGAGCACCGCATCATGCTCCCCTTCGCCTGGAGCGGCGACTGGCGCGTCACCTGGACCGCCGAAGCCGGGCAGCTCCGCATCCACGACGCCATCGCCAAAGTCGAGCGCGACGGCGAGGAGCGCACCGTCACCATGGTCCAGACCTGGCCGGTCAAAATCCCCGTCACCGCCTACAAGCAGCGGCTCTTCCCCCGCGAGACCCTGATCACCAACATGCGCTGCATCGACGGCTTCTTCCCGGTGGCCAAGGGCGGCACCTTCTGCACCCCCGGCCCCTTCGGCGCGGGCAAGACCGTGCTCCAGCACGCCCTCAGCAAGCGCTCCGAGGTGGACATCGTGATCGTCGCCGCCTGCGGCGAGCGCGCGGGCGAGGTGGTCGAGCTGCTCCGCGAGTTCCCCCACCTCGAGGACCCCCGCACCGGGCGCAGCCTGATGGACCGCACCATCATCATCTGCAACACCAGCTCGATGCCCGTGGCCGCCCGCGAGGCCTCCATCTACACCTCCGTCACCATCGCCGAATACTACCGCCAGATGGGCCTCCACATCCTCCTCCTGGCCGACTCCACCTCCCGCTGGGCCCAGGCCCTGCGCGAAATGTCCGGCCGCCTCGAGGAAATCCCCGGCGAGGAAGCCTTCCCCGCCTATCTCGAATCCCTGGTCGCCGGCTTCTACGAGCGCGCCGGCCTGGTCGAGCTGGCCGACGGCTCGCGCGGCTCGATCACCATCGGCGGCTCGGTCAGCCCGGCCGGCGGCAACTTCGAGGAACCCGTCACCCAGGCCACCCTCAAGGTGGTGGGAAGCTTCCTCGGCCTCTCCCGCGACCGCGCCAACGCCCGCCGCTACCCCGCCATCCATCCCCTCGAAAGCTGGAGCAAGTACCGCAGCGTGCTCGATCCCGAGAGCCTCCGGCGCGCCCAGGCCATGCTCCGCGCCGGCCACGAAGTCAACCAGATGATGAAGGTCGTCGGCGAGGAGGGCACCCCCATCGAGGACTTCCTCGTCTACCTCAAAAGCGAATTCCTCGACGAGGTCTACCTCCAGCAGGACACCTTCGACGAGGCCGACGCCGAATGCCCCGCCGAGCAGCAGAAGGTCGCCTTCGCCAAAGTCATGACCGTGCTCGACGCCAAGTTCCCCTTCACCGACAAGGCCGACGCCCGCTCCTACTTCCAGAAGCTCCGCCAGGTCTTCCTCGACTGGAACACCAGCCCCTTCGGCAGCGAGGCCTTCGCCGCCGCCGGGAAAATCGTCGACCAAATCATCGAGACCGGCCTCAACGCCTAGCCGTTGCCCGCGCCGTCCCCCACCCGGACGAGGACCGACATGCGAAAGCTCTACCACCGAATCATCCAGATCAGCGGCAACGTCATCACCGTCGAGGCCGACAACGTCGCCTACAACGAGCTGGCCGAAGTCACCAGCACCCGCGGCACCTCCCTCGCCCAGGTCATCCGCCTGGACCAGGGGCGCGTCGCCCTCCAGGTCTTCGCCGGCAGCCGCGGCGTCGCCACCGACAGCCAGGTCCGCTTCCTCGGCCGACCCATGCAGGTCAGCGCCACCGAGAACCTCCTCGGCCGCATCTTCTCCGGCAACGGCGCCCCCCGCGACAACGGCCCCGCCCTCAAGGACAACCTCGTCGACATCGGCGGCCCCTCGGTCAACCCCGCCAACCGCGTGATCCCCACCAACATGATCCGCACCGGCATCCCCATGATCGACGTGTTCAACACCCTCGTCGAGAGCCAGAAACTGCCCATCTTCTCGGTCGCCGGCGAACCCTACAACGAACTCCTCGCCCGCATCGCCATGCAGGCCGAGGTGGACTGCATCGTCCTCGGCGGCATGGGCCTCAAATACGACGACTTCCTCAGCTTCCGCGAGACCCTCGACGAGCACGGCGCCCTCTCCCGCACCGTCATGTTCGTCCACACCGCCGCCGACCCCATCGTCGAATGCCTGCTCGTCCCCGACATGGCCCTCGCCGTCGCCGAGCACTTCGCCGTGGCCGGCCAGCGCGTCCTGGTCCTGCTCACCGACATGACCAACTTCTGCGACGCCATGAAGGAAATCGCCATCACCATGGAGCAGATTCCCTCCAACCGCGGCTACCCCGGCGACCTCTACAGCCAGCTCGCCAGCCGCTACGAGAAGGCCGTCGACTTCGAGGGCGCCGGCTCCATCACCGTCCTCGCCGTCACCACCATGCCCGGCGACGACGTCACCCACCCCGTGCCCGACAACACCGGCTACATCACCGAGGGCCAGTTCTACCTCGTCGGCGGCCGCATCGAGCCCTTCGGCTCCCTCAGCCGCCTCAAGCAGCAGGTGAACAAGGACACCCGCGTGGACCACCGCGCCATCATGGACACCATGATCCGCCTCTACGCCGAGTCCCGCGAGTCCATCGAGAAGCAGTCCATGGGCTTCCGCATGAGCGCCTGGGACGAGAAGCTCCTCCGCTACGGCGCCCTGTTCGAGGCCCGCATGATGGACCTCAGCGTCAACATCCCCCTCGAAGAGGCCCTCGACCTCGGCTGGCAGACCCTCGCCGAATGCTTCGAACCCTCCGAAGTCGGCATCAAGACCGACCTGGCCAAACGCTTCTGGCCCAAGAAGGACTAGGATTCCCGCATGGCCAAGATCAAGCTCACCAAAAACGAGCTGAAAAGCCAGCGCGACGCGCTCAAGCGCTTCCAGCGCTACCTGCCCACGCTGCAGCTCAAAAAGCAGCAGCTCCAGACCGAAATCCGCCAGGTGCGCGAGGCCGCCGACCTGGTCGAGCGCGACCTGAACAACCATGCCGCCAAAGTCCGCGACTGGGCCCGGCTCTTCGACGACGCCACCGCCGCCGACCTCCGCGAGCTGGTCGTCGTCGAGGAATGGCGCACCTCCGTGCGCAACATCGCCGGCATCGACACCCCCGTCTTCGAGTTCGTCCGCTTCCGCGACGCCGAGCACGACCTCTTCGCCACCCCCCTCTACTACGACCAGGCCATCCAGGCCCTCCGCAAAATGATCGAGTACCAGCTCAAGGCCCGCACCCTGCGCGAGCAACTCGCCCTCATCGAGCAGGAGCTGCGCGTCGTCACCCAGCGCGTCAACCTCTTCGAAAAAGTCAAAATCCCCGAATCCAGGGAAAATATCCGGCGGATTCAAATCTACCTGGGCGACCAGCAGACCAACGCCGTCGGACGCTCGAAGATCGCCAAAGCCAAATGCGCCCTCCGGGATGCCGGCATGGGCGTCCCCGCCTAGAATCGGAGTCGAACCGTTGATTGAACGGATGCACCATGCGACCGTAGTCTGCCTCGGCAAGGACCGGGAGGCGACCGTCCGCCGCCTGCAAGACCTCGGCACGCTCCATGTGACCGGCCTCGCGGCGGGCACCGGCGAGACCACCGCCGAAACCCAGCGCCTGGCCGAACGCTACCAGACGGCCATCGCCCGCCTCGCCGCCCGCAAGCCCCCCGAAGGCACCGCGCCCGAGACCGGCTCGGCGCCGGATATCCTCGCCGCCTTCGAAACCAGCGGCAAAACGATTGCCGACAGCCAGGAGAAAATCGCCGCCGGGCACCGCGCCCTCGCCCGCCTCGCCCCCTGGGGCAGCTTCTCGCGGGAGGACATCGACCGGCTGGGGCTGGCGGGCTACCGCCTCGCCCTCGGCACCGCCGGCGCCGACAGCCTCCCCGAACTCCCCCCCGAAGCCACCC
>LVAZ01000265.1 GCA_001603055.1 Victivallales bacterium Lenti_02 | reverse complement strand
GGCACGCTCTTCACGAACTATTCGGCGATGGGCTACGGTTTCATCAATCAGCATGTGATGCCTCTCAACGCCCGCTATCTGGCGGCCTCGATCGAGGACGAGGGCTACGAGGCGGTTCCGCTGGCCTACCATTTCGGCTGGAGCGCCGTGAACTACGACGATGGCGAATGGAAGGGCGGCAAACCCCACAGCCGGCCGGTCGAGGAGGGGAAACCGTGCCCCGACGTGATGGTCCACGTCCGCATCGCGGCCTATCTGGCCGGATTGGGTGAAATCGGCTTCAGCAAGGTCTTCCTGACCCCGGAATTCGGCCCCCGGGTCCGCTTCGGCATGGTCCTCACGGAACTGGAGCTGGAGCCTGATCCGGTGATGAAGCCGGGCACCCTGTGCAACCGCTGCATGGCCTGCGTCCGGGCCTGTCCCGGCGCGCTCAGCGAGACCGAGACGGTCAAGGTCCGCCTGGCGGGCAACGACGTGGAATGGGCCAAGCTCGATGCCCAGAAGTGCAGCTACGCCTTCCGGGGGGCCGAACCGGTGGCCGAGGGCGAGCGGGGCACGTTCCTGCCGCCCGATCTCTCCCGCCGCTTCGGCAAGGGGCCGGAAGGCTTCAAACCCTCCGACCTGAATCCCTTCTACGCCAAGCAGAGCATGCAGTTCACCCACGGCGAAGCGATCTGCGCCGGCCGAGGCTGCATGCGCGCCTGCATGGTCAGTCTGGAGAAACGGGGGCTGATGAAGAACAAGTTCAAGGAGTCCTTCCGGACCAAGCCCTTGTGGAGCATGGACTGGTCGGACTACGATCCCGACTATCTCCGCAAGAAGGACGCGGAAAACTGATCCGGGGCAGCGCCCGGTCCAGGGAGCAGGCGAACCGGTTGGCAACCGGAACGCAGGCTCCCTTTTTCCTTTTCGAGGGAAGCCCGGTTTTTTTTCCGCAAACGGGTTTGAACCAGCGGCTGTCCGTGCTAATGTTGCATATATAGCAACAAAAGGAGTGGTTCATGACACGTTCCGCACCGGCGCAGATCAACCAGAGTCTGGTGAATGGCTTGGCCTGTTTGCAGGAACTGGTGCTGGCAGAAGGTCCCGTCGGCGTGCGGGAGCTAGGACGTCGGCTGGGGATGGACCCGACGCGGGTGAGCCGTTTGCTGGGCACGCTGGGCTGGCTGGGGCTGGCGGTGCAGGACGAGAGCCGGAAATACCATCCAGGGCCGGCGGTGCATGTGCTGTCGGCGCTGAGTCTGCATGGCTCGCGGCTCTTGACCGGGGCGTTGCCGGTACTACGGGAACTGGCGGCGGAGACGAAACTGACGGTGGCGCTCGGGGTGCTTTGGCGCTCCCATGTCTGCTATCTCTACCACGGACGGGCGCAGACGCCGCTGGAGCAGGCGCTGGGCGCGCGCGGGCCGTTCCCGGCGCGGCAGTCGAGTATCGGGCGGGTGCTGCTGGCCCATCTGCCGCCGGATGAACTGGGACAACTCTGCGCCGAGGAACCCGAGCTGGTTCCTCCCGAGGGAGCGCAGGCGTTCGCGGACCTGCTTGGACGGGTCCGGTCCCGGGGCTATGCCCGCGGCGGAGTCCAGGGCGAGTCCCTGGCCGTGGCCGTGGGGCTGCCCCCCATCGCGGCCCTGGCGGTGGCCGGCCCCATCGACCCCGAGCAGGAACCGGAACTGGCCGAACGGCTCCGCCAGGCGGCGGCACGGATTGGCGATCTGAGTACACGGTAACGAGACAAGGAATCCCGGACATGATGACTCTGCAACAGGCGGCGGAACTGAACCACGGCGGCGACTACGAAGTGGTGGTGGTGGGCGGCGGACCGGCCGGTGTGGCGGCGGCGTTCGCGGCGGCGCGGATGGGTGCGAAAACCCTGATTGTCGAGCAATTCAACTGCCTGGGCGGCGTGGCGACGGCGGGCGGGCACGGCCATATCTGCCTCTATTCCGCCTGGGGCAGCAAGACCCGCGTGGTCGGCGGCGTCCCCTTCGAGATGGCGCGTCAGGTCACCGAGGCGGGCTACGGGCACTACAACACCTCGCAGACCGATTTCGAGGTGGAGGGCATGAAGCTGGTGCTCGACCGGATGGCCGAGGAATGCGGCTGCCATCTGCTCTACCACACCTTCTTCTGCGACACAGTGGTCGAGCAGGGCAGGGTGGTCGGCGTGGTGGTCCAGAACAAGACCGGCCGAAGCGTGATCCGGGCGGAGCGGGTGGTGGACGCCACCGGCGACGGCGACGTGGCCGCCCGGGCGGGCTGCGCCTTCGAGAAGGGCAATGAAAAAGGCAACATGCAGCCGGTGACTCTCATGTTCACCATCGGCGGCGTGGACTGGAAGCGGGTCTGCGAATTCCGCTCCAGCTTCGGGCCGGGGGCCTACCAGCTCAAGGATGTCTGGAAGAAGGCTCAGGAAAACGGCGATATGCGCCCCTATCAGGATCAGATCATGGGCTGGTGGTGGACGCCGACCCGTCCCGATCAGGTGGGGGTGAACTTCACCCATGTGAACTTCGTCGACGCCACCCGCGCCGAGGACCTCACCCGCGCCACCATCGAGGCCCGCAAGCAGTGCTTCGAGACCATCGAGGTCTATCGCAAGTACGTGCCGGGGATGGAGAAGTGCTACATGATCTCGACCCCGAACACCATCGGCATCCGCGAAACCCGCCGCATCTGCGGGGAGTACACCCTGACCCGCGACGACGTGGTGAACCACCGCGACTTCGCCGACAGCATTGGCTACGGCTCCTTCTTCATCGACATCCACGGCACCAGCGGTCCCGGCATGGACCACAAGACCTGGCGTCCCCCCGCCGGGTTCCGCTACCAGTTGCCCTACCGCATCTGCGTGCCCAGGGACATGGACAATCTGCTGGTGGCGGGGCGCTGCGTGAGCTGCGACCACGAGGCGCTGGGCAGCATCCGGGTGATGCCCCAGTGCGGGGTGCTCGGCCAGGCCGGCGGCGTGGCCGCCGTGCTTTCCCTGCGGGCCGGCTGCGCGCCCCGCGCGCTCGATGTCGCCAGCCTCCAGGCCGAACTGCGCGCGCAGGACTGCATTCTCGACGAGAATGACATTGCCCGCGCCAATCCGGAGGTCTGAGGACTGGACGCGCAGGCGGGGCGTGCGATATTTGCCCTGCCTGCGCCGCCCGGATGGTCCGCGCGGGATGGAAGTCCCCCTGCGGAGACCGCCCGATGAGCCGTCTGCACGATCGCCTGGCCGAAGTCCGTCCCTATTGGGAAGCCTATTGGCGCGGCGAGGCACCGATGGTGGTGGCCACGGTTCCCAAACCGGATCGCCAACGGGTCCCGCAGCCGCCCTGGGGGGCGCTGCGCCACCAGTCGGCCGACGAGGTGGCGGACCAGCTTCTGGCCTGGGCTGCGTCGCACGATTTCGCGGGCGGGGCGGTGCCCTCCTACGTGGTCTCCCACAACACAGGGTTCGTCGCCCAGTTGATGGGTGCCGAACTCGAAGAATGCGGCGACAGCGCCCGGGTGATTCCCTGCATCGACGACCTGGACACGGCGGAAATCCACTTCGACCCGGAAGGCCCGGTCTGGCGGCGGTTCGTCGAAAACGCCCGGCGATTGCAGGAACGCTGCGGGGACGAGATTCTGATTAGCGCCCCTTGTCTGGGCGGGAATCTCGACCTGCTGGACGGCCTGCGCGGTACCAGCACCCTCCTCATGGACCTCATCGACAACCCGGCGGGGGTCCACCGCTGCCTGCGGCAACTGGACGACATCTACGGCGAACTGATGGCGCGCGCCGACGAGCTGTTCCGGGTGGCCGAACTGGGCACCGCGAACCGGCATGGCATGTACTGCCGGGGACGCACGGCGATTCCCCAGTGCGACTTTTCCTGCATGATTAGCCCCGCCATGTTCCGGGAATTCGCCATTCCCTATCTGCACAGCGAGATGAAACGGCTGGACGGGGTGGAATACCATCTCGACGGGCCGGAGGCCATCTGCCATCTTGAAGCGGTCTGCGAACTGCCCGAGGTGCGTCTGATCCAGTGGGTGCCGGGGGCGGGCAACGAAAGGCGCGACTGGACGGCGCTGTTCGACCGGATCGACGCTTTGGGCAAGGGGCAGTTGCGCGGCGGTTCCCGCGCCGGGTTCGAGGCCGCCTGCCAGCGCTATTCCTCGCCGTGGCTGTATTGGATGATGAGCGGCGCATCCGCCGCCGAAGTGAACGAACTCGCCCGCCAATGGCTGGGCTAAGGAGAATGGTATCGTGAAGGTGACCTTCCGTCGAGTCTGGCTGGACAAGGTGTTCCCCCTGCGCATCAGCCGGGGCTTGAGCGCCCGCTCCGAGAATCTGTACGTCATGATCGAGGAGGATGGGTTCACGGGCTTGGGCGAACTGGCGGGGACGAATGCCCCCGACGGCGAGAACTGCGACACGGGGCTGGCCGATATCGAGCGCCTGCTCGCCTCGGGCATCGCGGGGCTGTCCGTCCACGAAGTCTACCGGCGCGGTTGCGAACTGGGCATCCGGCCCCGTGCCCAGGCGGCCTTCGACATGGCCCTGTGGGACCTCTTGGCCAAGCGCGCGGGCCTGCCCCTCTACCGCCTGCTCGGTCTGCCGCTGCCCACGGTTCCCACTTCGGTGACCATCGGCATCGAGACGCCCGAGGTGGTGCGCGAAAGGGTCCCCATCATCCTCCGAAAAAGCGGCGCGAAACATTTGAAGATCAAGCTCGGCTCGCCGGACGGCACCGAGGCCGACCGGGCCATGTTCGAGATGGTCCGCGAGGTGGCGAAGCCCTTCGGCGTCTCCCTGCGGGTGGACGCCAACGGGGGCTGGAATCTGGTCGGCGCGCGGGCCATGTGCCGGTTTCTGGCGGAACGCGGGGTGGACTATGTGGAGCAGCCCCTGCCCGAAGGGGCGGAGGCGGATTTGCCCGCGCTTTTCGCGGACCGGCCCCTGCCCATCTACGTGGACGAGAGCTGCCGGGTCGCGGCGGACGTCCCCGCCCTCGCGGACCGGGTGGACGGGGTCAACCTGAAACTGATGAAATGCGGCGGCATCACCGAGGCCCTGCGCCTGGTCGCCACCGCCCGCGCCCACGGGCTGGGCACCATGATCGGCTGCATGGGCGAGTCCCATGTGGCGATTTCCGCCGGCGCGGCCCTCGGCGCACTGTTCGACCATATCGATCTGGATTCGCAACTGAATCTGGCCAACGATCCCACCCTCGGCGCCGAGCTGCGCGCGGGGGTTGTCATTCCCCCCGAACTTCCCGGACACGGAGCGAGGTTTGCCCATGCTGTCGCCTGATCTGCCGCTGGCCATTTTCATGGAGGAAAGCCTGGGTGGTCCCCACGGCAAAATGGGGTACGGGGTGCTGCGCTTCTCCCCCAACCCCGTGGTTTGCGTCATCGATTCCTGCCATGCGGGAAAACGGGTGGCCGATGTGATGCCCGGCCTGCGGGACGCGCCCATAGTCGGCACGGTGGCCGAAGCCGTCGCCCTGGGGGCCAGGGCCATGGTGCTGGGCATCGCCCCTTCCGGCGGCCTGCTGCCGCCCGCCTGGGCCGGATTGGTCGACGAGGCCGTCGCGCGGGGCCTGAGCATCGTCAACGGGCTCCACGACCGGCTGGCCGAAAAGTATCGTGAACTGGTGCCGGGGCAGTGGATTTGGGATATCCGGCGCGAGCCGGCCAACCTCGGCGTCGGCAAGGGGCGCGCCCGGCTGCTCGACAATGTCCGGGTACTCATGGTGGGCACCGACATGGCTAACGGCAAGATGACGGCCGGTCTGAAGATTCATTATCTGGCCCGCGAGCGCGGGGTGCGGAGCGAGTTCATCGCCACCGGCCAGATCGGCATCGTCATCGCCGGCAAGGGCCTGCCGCTGGATGCCGTGCGCGTGGACTACGCGGGCGGCGCGGTCGAGAAATTCGTGCTCGACGCGGGCGAGGCGCAACTGATCGTGGTCGAGGGCCAGGGGTCCGTGCTCCATCCCGGCAGCACCGCCACGCTGCCTCTGCTGCGCGGCACCATGCCGACCCATCTCATCCTCTGCCACCGGGCCGGGCAGGAGACCCTGCGGGACTTCCCGTGGCTGCCCGTGCCCCCGCTGAAGGCGGTGGCCCGGCTGTACGAGGACCTGGCCTCGGCCTGCGGCAGTTTCCCGGCGGGCCGGGTGGCGGGCATCTCCCTGAACACCGGCGGGCTGTCCGACGCCGAGGCCCGGGACTGCATTGCCCGGACCCGGGACGAGACTGGCCTGCCGGTCACCGATCCGGTTCGCTACGACGCGGTGCCGCTGCTGGACGCGCTCGGCGCCTTCCCGTCGAGGTAGTCGATCAGCTCGCTGGCGGTGTAGGACTGGCGGCCCCCTTTGAGCATCTGGCGCAGGAAGGAGAGGTCCTCGCCCATGGTGAGCATGGGGGCCTCCAAGCCGCCGCCTCGCACCTGGGCGAGACCGATGGTGGCCATCAGGCCATTGCAGAGACATTGCCGCCCGATGGTTTCCTCGGCGGTGCCGCCCTTTTTGAGATACTTCTCGATCGGTTCGCTGGGGCAGCGGTAGACGATGCGCCCGTCATCGGTCCGCCAGGGGCGGCGCAAGTAGCCAAGGTCGCAGACCCGGCAACGGTCCGGCAGGGGCTCCGCCGCGTCGAAGGAGGCCAGTTTGAAGGGATAGCCGGTCGGCGAGGCGGCAAAGTCGGTATGGACTGTGAGCATGCCCGCCAGGCAGTTGCGGATCATGGCGCGGCGGATTTCGGGCTCGATGCCGGATTCCTCGCAGAGGGCGAAGGCCGTGCCGATCTGGACCCCGGTCGCGCCCTGGGCCTTGGCGGCGGCGATGGCTTCCGGCGAGGCGTAGCCCCCGCCCAGCCAGAAGGGCTTGCCCAGCTCGCGGATTTTCGCGATGTCCGGGAGGTCGATGTCCCCGTAGGCCTGGCGCGCCAAAGTCGAACCGTCGCCGCGGGAGCGCCGGGGCGGGGCGTTGTGTCCCCCGGCGGTGTGGTATTCGACGACGAAGCCCTCCACCGTTCCGCTGGCCTTGCGGGCGAGGGTCTTGGCCACGATGTCCGAGGAGATGATGGCGAAGAAATCGGGACGGACCAGAGTGGGCAGGTCGGCGGGGACGAACTCGCGGGGGGCGAAGTTCTGGACCAGGGAGTCGGTGCCCTGGCTGCTCTCCACCTGAATCTTCAGCTCGGCTTCTTCCCAGTTGGCCAGGCGGTCCAGGCTGCCGGGAATGCCTGCCGGAATGCCCGCGCCCATCATCACCACGTTCACCCCAGCCAGCATGGCCCCGAGCAGGGAGGGCAGGGTGGGAATCTGGATTTTTTCGAGATAGTTGATGCCGACGGTGCCTTCATGCCCTTCCTTGGCGAGGAACACTTCCACGAAATTCGCCACCAGGAGCAGCTCGACATGGGGTTTGTGCAGGACCACAGTGGGCATGGGGACGGGCTTGAAGGGCTTGTCCTCCGGCTTGCCGCCGGGAACGAAGTACCGGTCCCAGAGACGCTTGGCCATGTCCGGCCAGGGAAAGGCGTTCATTGCCCGCCCGACATGCCCGCCGGGGTCGCCCATCTGCAGGCGGCGCGCCAGCACACAGTCCAGGGCCGTGCCCGAGACCACGCCGATCTTGCCCTTCTGCGCGACTTCCCGCGCCAGGCGCCAATTCGAGACTGCAACCCCCATCCCTCCCTGGATGATATCGGCGAACTTGCCCAAGTCCATGCTCTTTCCGTTTCGGAAGCCATTGCTGCCATCTGGCGGACTGCCGGATGGCACCGATTCGCTTCTCGGCGTCGTGTTCTTTGCCATCCGCCCCAGACTACTTTCGCCAGCGCGATCGGCGCGGCTTGCGGAACGGCGTAAACCCGTCCAATGCCAAGTCGGGCGGGGTGTGGCGTGCGCCGGTCGCATCCACACGCGGAAACATACGCCGCGCACACGGCTTGGCAAGCCGACTTCCGCCCGTCCCCGGTGCTTTCCCGGTCCCCGCCGCGGTTTGTTTCACCTGACCGGCCGATTCTCCCGTTCCGGGGGCCGGGTTGAAAATCGCCGGTTCGGCGCGAGTGTTGCAGGCTGACATCCTTTTCGGACAGGAATCGACATGGCGAAGCGCATCGTGATTCTCGGCTCGACTGGCTCGATCGGGGAGAACGCCCTGAGTGTGGTGCGGCATCTGGAAGGTCGGCTCCAGGTGACCGGGCTGGTGGCCAGCCGCCGGACCGGGCGGCTGGCGGAGCAGGCGCGGGAATTCGGCAGTTCCTGGGTCTACACGGCCTGGGAGGAAGGACGCGCCCCGCTGGCCCGCTCGCTGCCCGCCGCCTGCCGTAGTCTGGGCGGCGACGAGGAACTGCTGGCGGCCGTGGCGGGCGACGACGTGGACATGGTGCTCTGCGCCATCGTGGGCACCGCCGGCCTGGCACCCGTTCTGGCGGCGATCCGGGCGGGCAAGGACATCGCCCTGGCCAGCAAGGAAATTCTGGTGATGGCCGGCGAGCTGGTGATGGCGGAGGCGCGGCGCTGCGGCGTGCGCATTCTGCCGGTCGACAGCGAGCATTGCGCGGTTTTCCAATGCCTGGAAGGACAGGCCCGCCCCGCGCGGGTTCTGCTGACGGCCAGCGGCGGCCCCTTCCGGGCACGGAAAGACCTCGATCTGGCGACCGTCACCCCGGCCATGGCCCTGGCGCACCCCACCTGGAACATGGGCGCAAAAGTCAGCATCGACTCGGCCACGCTGATGAACAAAGGGCTCGAGATGATCGAGGCCCGCTGGCTCTTCGACCTGGCCCCGGAGCAGATCGAGACGGTGGTCCATCCCCAGTCCATCGTCCACTCGATGGTGGAGTTCGCGGACGGCAGCATCCTGGCCCAGATGGGCCACCCGGACATGCGTCTGCCCATCCAGTATTGCCTGACCTATCCCGAGCGCCAGGCCGGCCAGGTCCGCCGGATGGACTTCCGGGATGTGTTCACTCTCCACTTCGAGCCGCCGGACCATGGGCGGTTTCCCGCCCTGCGGCTGGCGCGGGAGGCCTTGCAGGCGGGTGGCTCGGCCCCCTGCGTCTTCAATGCGGCCAACGAGGTTGCCGTGGCACGCTTCCTGGCGGGACATCTGTCCTTCCCGGGGATTTGGGCCGCGGTGGAGGAAACCTTGGCGCGGACTCCGCCGGCATGTCCCGGAACCCTGGCTGAAATCCTCGCGGCGGAGCGGGCGGCGCGGGAACTTGCGGCAGGCGTGGCGGATCGTCTGGGGAGACCCTCGAAAGGCGGTTAGGCCAAAAAGAGGTTGAAACGGATTCGCCTTTGTCTACATTACGCTTCTTTGGAAACGGGCAAACAGGCCAAGCCGAAGCGGTCGTTCCTCGGGGAACGGCGCATGGAACTCATCAACCAAACCCGCAAAGAGACGATGCCTACCTACGAGTACAAATGTCTGGAGTGCGGAGGCCGGTTCGAGGCCTTCCAAAGCATGACTGACGACCCCCTGGCCACCTGCGAACAGTGCGGGGGGAAACTCAAGCGTCTGATCGGAACCGGGGCCGGGATCATCTTCAAGGGCAGCGGGTTCTACGGTACCGACTACCGCAGCAAATCCTACCAAAACTCGGCCAAGCAGGACAGCGGCGCAACCGCCAGTCCCAGCCCGGCCGGCGAGTCCAAGAGCAGTGGTTCGGAAACCACCACCGCAACCGCCAAAACGGAGGCAAAAACCATATGATCCAGTGCCCGAATTGCGGTTCCGACAACATGGTCAACGCCATCTTCTGCCGGCAATGCCAGAAACGCCTGAATTTGGACGAGATCACGCCGGATGCCTTCGACGAGCCGGAGAAGAAGACTTCGCTGGCCACCCGGGTCACCACGGCGGTGATTGTGGTGGTCCTGCTGGCCGTGATCGGCCTGCTCCTGGTCCCGGTGAAGCTGCCGGCCTCCGGGGCCAGCCTCTCCGAGCCGGACAAGGCCAAGGCGGACGGCAAGTTCACGGCTCTCCAGCGGCCCCATCCGGGCCGTCAGGTGTCCTTCTCCAACAACGAGGCGAGCCATGTGGCCACCAAGGTGCTGGGCCTCCCCAGAACCGGCAGCGACCAGATGCTCCCCCAGGCCATCGGCATCCAGTTCCTGGACGGGGGGAACGTGCGGATTGTTCTCCAGCACAAGGCCTTTGGAAAAATCCCCTTCTGCACCACCGTGGTGACCAAGCCCACGGTTCCCGCGCCGGGCAGCATGGACTTCTCCATCGAGAGCGCCTCGGTCGGCATGCTGCCCTTCGTCGGGCCGCTCAAGGCCAGGGCCGCCGAACAGGTGTCCCGCCTCTTCTCCACCAACTTCCAGTTCACCTCCGCCCGGGTCAACGCGGCCAGCGTCGAAATCGCCGCCGACAAGGGAACCTACGTCTTCCCCGCGAGGTAAGCCGCTCCGGCGGCCGCGACGGCGCGAATCAAACGCCTTCCCCTTCGTCGTTCGAGGGGAAGGCGTTTTTCCTGGGGACGTTTCGACATTTTTTGAAAAAATGTCGCGCTCGAAGCCGGACGGACGGCCGCGAGGGCTTGAAAGCGTCCCCGCCGACAGCAAGTTACCAGATGGTTTCGCCCCGTCTACGACGGCGGTGGACGGATTGTTTGCCGGATGCCAGGTTCCGATGCCCGACCGGTCGCGGCGGCGCAGGAACACCGGCGGGATTCCCCCCTTGCAGAAGGAGCGTTCATGTGAGTCTGACCATTCTTGTCTTTGCCAAGCAGGTGCCGGACACGGCGAATATCACCGGACAGGCGATGAAGGAGGACGGCACGGTCAACCGCGGCGCTCTCCCGGCCATTTTCAATCCCGAGGATCTGAACGCGCTGGAAATGGCGCTTGAACTCCGCGACCGCTTCGGCGGCAAGGTGGTGGTCTGCACCATGGGGCCGCCCAACGCGACGGCCATCCTGCGCCGCGCCCTGTACATGGGGGCGGACGAGACCATCCTGGTCACCGACCGGCGCTTCGCCGGGGCCGACACCCTGGCCACCAGCTACACGCTCGCCTGCGCCGCCCGCAAGTACGGCGCGTTCGATCTGGTCATCTGCGGCCGCCAGGCCATCGACGGCGACACTGCCCAGGTGGGTCCCCAGTTGGCCGAAAAGCTGGGACTGCCCCAGATCACCTATGTCGAGCAGGTGCTCGAACTGGCCGATGGCAAGCTCACCGCCCGCTGCCAGATCGAGGGCGGCCACGAAGTCGTGCGGGCGCCGCTGCCCCTGGCCATGACCGTGGTGTCCTCGGCCAACTCGCCCCGGCCGATGGGGGCCAGGCGCCTGGCCGCCTTCAAGAAGGCCAAGACCCGCTCCGAACTGCTCGCCACCCACGGCGGCCGCGACTACGAGGATGCGAACGCCCTGGCCGCCGAGGAGGACACGATGCGCCGCAAGGGGCTGTGGATTCACGAGTGGAACGCGGACGATCTCGGGGCCGAGCCCAGCCGCATCGGCATGGCCGGCTCGCCCACCAAGGTGAAGCAGATCGAGAGCGTCGTGCTGGTCGGCGGCGATTCCAAGGATGTGCCACCCACCGACGAGGGCATCCGCAGTCTGGTCCACGAACTCATCGAAGACCACATCCTCAGCTAAACGACGCGGAGCGCGAAACCATATGAGCAACAGTACCATCGGCAATGTCTGGGTATACATCGAGCAGGACGGCGGCAAAATCGCCGACGTCAGCCTGGAACTGCTCTCCAAGGGCCGCGAGCTGGCCAAGGAGCTGGGGGTCGGCACCGAGGGGGTCGTCCTCGGCAAAAAAATCGGCGCGGATTTGGTCCGCACCCTGCACGAGCATGGTGCCGACAATGTCTTCGCGGCCGAGCACGAGGGCCTCGAACACTTCACCGCCGTGCCCTACGCGAAGGTGATTGTCGGCCTGGTCCGCGAGCATAATCCGAACATCTTCCTGTTCGGGGCGACGCCGGTCGGCCGTTCCCTGGCCCCGCGCATCGCCTCGGAGCTTCAGGCCGGCCTGACGGCGGACTGCACCTCCCTGCGCATCGACGAGTTCGAGGACCGCGCCGCGAAGCAGGTGCTCAAGAACAAGCTGATGCAGATTCGGCCCGCCTTCGGCGGCAACATCATCGCCACCATCGTCAACTCCTGGAAGGACCCGCAGATGGTGACGGTCCGCGAGGGCGTGATGCCGATGGGCGAACCGCAGGCGGGACGGCAGGGCAAGGTCACCAAGGTGGCCGTCGAGCTGGCGCCCGAGGACCTCGCGGTGACGGTCCTGGAGCGCTTCAAGCAGGAAAGCTCGCTGAACCTCAAGGGTGCCCAGGTGATCGTGGCCGGCGGCTACGGCGTGGGCAGCAAGGAGGGCTTCGCCCTCATCCAGGAACTGGCCGAGACCCTGGGCGGCGCCGTCGCCGCCTCGCGCGCCGCCGTGGACGCGGGCTGGATCGACCACGACCACCAGGTGGGGCAGACCGGCGTCACCGTCCGTCCCCGCCTCTACATCGCCTGCGGCATCAGCGGCTCCGTCCAGCACCGCGCGGGCATGGCCGAAAGCGCCAAGATCATCTGCATCAACAGCGATGCGAACGCGCCGATGTTCTCGATCGCCGACTACGGCATCGTGGGCGACCTGCACACCGTGATCCCGAAAATGATCAAGGCCTACAAGGCCCGCGTCTAGCACGGGAACCGGGAACGGCGCTCCGGCGCCAAATGGCAACTACAGAGCGAGACACAGCCATGCCTGAAAACTTCTACCTCGACAACCCCGACATCCGTTTCAAACTTCAGACCATCGACCTCGAAGAGATCGTCGCCATGCGCGAGCACGGGTTCGCGGAGAACGGCAAATACCCCGAGGCTCCCGAGAACTACGCCGACGCCCTCGACACCTACGACAAGGTGCTGGAGCTGCTCGGCGAGATCGCCGGCGACCGGATCGCCCCCCGCGCCGAGGGCGTGGACCTGGCCGGTCCCAAACTCGCCAACGGCAAGGTGACCTACGCCCCCGGCACCGTCCAGAACCTCAAGGACCTCTCCGAGGCCCAGCTCATGGGGGTGCTGCTGCCCCGGCGCTACGGCGGCCTGAACATGCCCACCACGGTCTACACCATGATGACCGAGATGGTCTCCCGCGCCGACGCCAGCCTGCAGAATCTCTTCAGCCTCCAGGACATCGCCGAGACCATCAACCGATTCGGCGACGAGGACCAGAAGCAGCGCTACCTGCCCCGCTTCGCCTCCGGCGAGGCCGACGGCGCCATGGACCTCACCGAGCCCGAGGCCGGCAGCGACCTCCAGGCCGTCCAGCTCAAGGCCCGCTTCGACGAGGCCACCGGCCAGTGGTATCTGAACGGCATGAAGCGCTTCATCACCAACGGCTGCGCCAGAATCCACCTGGTTCTGGCCCGTTCCGAGGAAGGCACCAAGGACGGTCGCGGTCTCTCGATGTTCGTCTGCGAGAGCGGCCCGAAGCTGGTCGTCCGCCGCATCGAGAACAAGCTGGGCATCCACGGCTCCCCCACCTGCGAACTCCAGTTCAACGATGTGCCCGCCGAACTGGTGGGCCAGCGCCGCCGCGGTCTGACCCGCTACGTCATGTCCCTGATGAACGGTGCCCGCGTGGCCATCAGCGGCCAGGCTCTCGGCATCGCCGAGGCCGCCTACCGCGAGGGCCTGAAGTACGCCAAGGAGCGCGAGCAGTTCGGCAAGCCCATCCTGCGCTTCCCCGCCGTCTACGAGATGCTGGTGCGCAGCAAGCTGAAGATCGCCGGCGCGCGGGCGCTGCTCTACTTCGCCACCCGCCATGTGGACCTGCGCGACGTCTACGAGGAGCACAACGCCGACCGCGAGGCCGTCACCGACGCCACCCGCCAGGCCGAGAAGTACCACACCAAGCTGGCCGCCGTCCTCACCCCCCTGAGCAAGGCCTGGAGCACCGAGATCGCCAACCAAATCTGCTACGACACCATCCAGATTCACGGCGGCACCGGCTTCATGCGGGATTTCCCCGCCGAGCGCTACTACCGCGACGCGCGCATCACCAACATCTACGAGGGCACCACCCAGCTCCAGTATGTGGCCGCCATCGGCGGCGTCATGCTCCGGGTGCTCGACGCCGAATACGAGAAGTTCAGCCTTCTGCCCTTCGAGGGCAAGCTCCGCCGCCTCGCCAGCGCGGTGGACATGGCCCGCGACAAGCTGGTCCGCGCGGTCGATGCGGTCGAGAAGAAGCACGACAGCGAATACCACGACCTCATGGCCGGACGGCTCTGCCAGATGGAGAGCATCGTCCTCATGTCCTATCTCCTTCTCCAGGAAGCCCTGGCCGACAAGACGCGCACCGCTCTGGCCGAGAGCTTCATCCGCCAGTTCCTCCCCGAACTGGACAACCATGCCGACGTCGTCACCAGCAACGACTACAGCATGATCGACAACCGCGAGGCCATCCTCGGCCTCTAGCCGATTCCGGAAAAAGGGTGGGCCGACGGTCGGGTGACCGTCGGCCCGGGGGAAGGGTCTCCACCAATCGGCTGGCATGACCCGGACCACAAACGGGGCATGCGCCGGTTCTCGCAGTATACCAGACGCAACTACAGCACCGGAATCCGGCGGCCGCAAGCCTACCAAAAGGCCAATCCGGTCGTTTTCTTCGGAAAAAACGACTGGCCGGGCAATTTTCTCCGCCCGGGCAGGTCAAGGCTCGGACATTTCCGGTCCGTCCTCGTCGCCGGAAACGAATTTCGGATGATTGCCCGCGACGACGATCACCGCCTCGCCCTTGACCTTGGCGTCGGCGAATTCCGCCGCCAGATCGGCCAGCCAGCCGCGCCGGACCCGTTCGTGCAGCTTGGTCAGTTCCAGGCAGACCGCCGCGCGGCGGTTGCCCAGCTCCGCGTGGGCCAGGGCGAGGAACTTGCCGATCCGGAAAGGCGATTCGTAGAAAATCTGGGTGTGGGGCAGTTCCCGGTCCTGGGCGAGGAAGGCGCGGCAGCGCCCCTCCTTGCGCGGGGGGAAGCCCCGGAAGGTGTAGCTCGAGGTCGGCAGGCCGGAAACGAGCAGGGCCACCGGCACCGCCGAGGCCCCCGGAATCACCTCGACCCGATGTCCCGCCTCCACCGCCGCCTGGATGGCCCGGAACCCCGGATCGCTGATGCCGGGATAGCCCGCGTTCGAGCAGACCGCGACGTTGCGCCCCTCGTCCAGCAGGCCGAGCACGCGCTGCGCGGCCCGGTCCTCGTTGTGCTCGTGCTGGCTGAAGACGATGCCGGGCCGGGGTATGCCGTAGTGGTCGAGCAGAAACTGGGTGCGCCGGGTGTCCTCGCAGGCGAGGGCGTCGACGCCGCGCAGCACCTCGCCCGCCCGGTAGGTGAGGTCGCCAAGGTTGCCGATGGGGGTTGCGACGATGTAGAGTATGGCCACGACTGGATTCCCGGTTGGTTTGGACGAATGCCCAACGATAGCCCGCGAATGTCTCCCGCGCATCCTCTCCCCTGATTTGTCTTCGCCGAAGCCACAGCTACGGTATGTCGGTTTGTGGTCGGTTAATTAGGAACCGCAGAACGGAGTGCCGCCGATGAAAATCACCAACATCATTCTGGGTGTCGTCTGCGCCCTGGTCATTGGGCTTGCCGCCTATCTCTACGTTCAGAAGACCCAGGCCGACAAGCGCGGTGCCGAACTCGATGAACGGAATTCCACCTTGCAGGGGGAGCTGGAGCAGGCGCGGGCCAAGCTCGACGACTTGTCCGGCAAACACCAGGCGCTCCAGACGAACAGCACCCAGATGGCCGCGCAGCTCAAGGATGAGAGCGGGCGCGCCCGCGCCATGTCCGCCGACCTGCTGCGCTTGCAGCAGGACCATGCGGCCATGACGGCGAAACTCCAGCAGCTCTCGACGCAACTGCGCAGCAAGGAGGAGGAGGTGGAGAGTCTCGCCGAAGCGCGGCGGACTCTCATCACCCGGTTCGCCAGCGAGCTGCGCGACCGCGAAGGCACGGTGGATGCGGGCGGCCCGTCGATGGAGTTGTCCGGCAGCACCTTGTTCCAGCCCGGCCAGGTCGAGCTGAGCGAGCAGGGCAGAGAGGCCCTGCGCCAGATGGGCGAGAAATTCAAGGACATGGGGGACAAACTGATCCGCGTCGAGGGGCATACCGACAACGTGCCGGTCCGCCGCCAGAAAGGCATGTACCAGACCAACTGGGAAGTCTCGATGGCCCGCGCGCTCAATGTGGTCCGGTTCCTGGTGGACGAGATGGGGGTCCCCCCCGAGCGGTTGGAGGCGGTGGGCATGTCCCAGTACCACCCCATCGCCGACAACTCCACGCCCGAGGGGCGCGAGAAGAACCGCCGCATCGTCATCAAGTTCCGGCCCCTGCCGGCCACCAGCCCGGCGGTGGCTCCCGCCGTCGACCCGGCCCCGGCGGCGGTCGAGTAGGACCCGGTTGCATTCCCTTTCCCGGACGGCATATTGACGGCTGGCGAGGTCGCGGACTGGCGGCCTGCCCCAAAGGAGTCTGTGCTATGATGGTACATCCCGCATTCGGAATGCCCAGCGGGGCCGAGTGGCTTGTGGTTTTCCTGATTGTCCTGCTGGTCTTCGGGGCCAAACGGCTGCCGGAGATCGCCCGCTCCCTCGGCAAGGCCAGCAACGAGTTCAAGAAGGCCCGCCGCGAGTTCTCCGACGCCGTGGACGACGCGACCCGCGAGCCGCCCCCGGCTCCGGCCAAGCCCGCCAAAACCGAAGACTCCCCCGCCGCGAACAACGATCCGCCCAAGACCACCTAGGCCGAACCCGCCAGCAGGCAAGCACGGGAGGATGGCCGGTTGCGGCGCATCCTCCCGTTTGGTTTCCATGGAAGACGAGAAGCTATCCATCATCGACCATCTCGAAGAGCTGCGGCTTCGCCTGCTCAACTGCGTGCTCGTCATCGCCGTTCTCTTTCCGCTGGGCTATTGGCTGTCCCAGCCGGGCATCACTTGGCTGCTCGACACCTTTGCGCCGGCGGAACTTGATCTGCACACCTTCGCAATGCACGAGTGGTTCTTCCTGCGCATGAAAATGGGCTTCGGGATGGCCGTGGTTGGGGCTTTCCCGGTGGTGGCCTGGCAGGTCTGGCGCTTTGTGTCGCCGGGGCTGTACGAGCATGAGCGCCACTACATGTCCCGCTTCGTCTTCGTCAGCACCTTCCTCTTTTTTCTGGGGGCCTCCTTCGCGCTGTTCGTGGTGTACCCGACCGTGCTGCGGTTTTTCCTCGGGATGCAGTCGGACCGCGTCAAGGGGACCTGGGGAGTCGGCAATTTCGTGGGCATGGGGACGATTCTCATGCTGGGCTTCGGCTTCATGTTCCAGCTCCCGGTCGTGGTCTACCTGCTGGCGGTGACCGAGATGGTCAGCCTGGAGACCATGCGCCGGGCGCGGCCCATCGTCGTGGTCGTGGTGTTCATGCTTTCCGCGATTCTGACTCCGCCCGACGTGGTGAGCCAGTTGATGATGGCCTTGCCGGCCATGCTGCTGTTCGAGATCAGCCTGGTAGTCTCGCAGCGCAGCGTGACCCGCCAGGTGGCCGAGCGGCGGCGGCGCGAGGCGGAGGAACGGCGGATCGAGGAGGAGGAGAAACAGCAGGCCCGCGCCGAAAGGGCCGCCCGCCGCGCGGCCGGCGAAACCGACGACGAGGAGGAGGAACAGGAAAGCAGCGTGTCGCCCTATGAGGCACCCCGGGACGAATACACGGAATATTACGACGAGTTCTATCATGAAAGCCAGCGCTACGCCGACGTGCAGCCGCAGGCGGCGAATGCGAAGCCGGACCGCTGGCAGGTGCGGGGCCTGCGGCGGGACCGCCGCTTCATGAGCCAGGCGCTGCGCAAACGTCCGCCGCGCCGTCGCTAGTAGCGGCCTGGGGCGGGGGCGGGCAGGGTGGAGACATGGCAATTCAGCTCATCTTCAGCAGCAACGTGGGGTGCCTGGGACGGGCGCTGGCCACCGCCGTCGCGCGGGAACGCGCCGACAGCGACCCCTTCGCCAGCTCGCTGCTGATCGTGCCGAATCCGAATCTGGCGAAATGGCTGACCTTCGAGTTGGCCGAGGCGCACGGCATCGCCGCCAATCTCCGCTTCGAGTACCTCGAGGAGGGGCTGCGCCTGCTGCTGGGCGGCGGGGGGGCGCGGGTGCTGACCCGCGACGGCATGCGGCAGATGCTGGTCGCGGTTTTGCTGGCCGACGGCGGCGACCCCCGGCTCGACCCCTTCCGCAGCTACTGCGCCTCCGCCGTTTCCCATAGTTTCGACCCCGGGGACCGCGAGTGCGCCCGGCGGGTGTGGCAGTTGGGGGGGCGGCTGGCGGCGGCGTTCGGCGAATACGAATTCCACCGGCGCGAAATGATCGACGCCTGGCTGCGCGAGGATTCGTCCTGGCTGGCGGGCCAGGGCCGGACACCCACCCCGGCCCAGGAGGTCATGGAGGCGGCGCAGCGCGCGCTCTACCGCCGCGTCTGCCTCCCCGGCGAAGGACTGGCAACCCGGCTGGAACAGCCCTGGCTGACCCTGCCGGGACTGGCGGCGCAATGGGGTGGCCAACCGGCGGCGGGTATGCCGCGCACGATCCATTTCTTCGGCCTCAGCCAGCTTTCCCGGTTCCACTGCCTGCTGCTCCACCGGCTGGCCGCCGTCTACGATCTCCGCATCTACCACTTCAATGTCTGCACCGAATTCTGGGAGGACATGAGCACCCCGGCCGAGGACCGCTGGCGCGCCGTCCGCGCCGCCCGCACCGTGGAGGGCGCGGAGGAGGGCGAGGAACTCGATCTCGACATCGAGAACCCCCTGCTCAAGAGCTGGGGCAAGGCGGGCCGGGAAACCGTCAAGATGCTCGCCGATCTCGAGGAC
>LVAZ01000264.1 GCA_001603055.1 Victivallales bacterium Lenti_02 | reverse complement strand
CCCCCGCGCCGCCGCCGGTGGCCGCGCCCCCCAGGAACCCGCCCCGAACGGCGCCGCCGGAACCGGAGCCGCAGCCGGAGCCGGCCCCGGCCGTCCGGCAGATGGCCTACGGCGTCCGCCAGATCGCCTACCTCTACAACGCGCGCAGCGATTCCGGCCGCCCCCTGGCGGCAATCCAGGTCCACGACCCCGCCACCAACCGTACCGCACAGCCCGCCATGCTCCCCATCGGCTATATGTTCGAGGGCATCCGCATCGTCAGTTTCGACGAGGAGAAACTCGTGGTTCTCGATGCCCGCGGCAGGCGGCATCAAATCCCCTTCGGCAAATTCGCCCAGGTCAGTTCCGCCCCCCAACCCGTGGAGGTCCGGCAATGAAACGAGGCTTCACGCTGATCGAGCTGCTGGTTGTCATCGCCATCATCGCCATCCTGGCCGGCATGATGCTCCCCGCCCTCGCCAAGGCGAAGGAGAAGGCCAAGCAGGTCGCCTGCGTCAACAACCTGAAGTCCCTGTCGCCCGGCTTCATGATGTACACCCAGGACTACAACGAGTTTTTCCCCTGGTACACCAACGGCATTCCCGGAGCGGGGCAGCTCGGCGGCTGGATCTACTACGACGCCTTCCCCGTCCCCGCAAACGGCAACTTCACCCCGAGTCTGGGCGTCATCTACGACTATGTCAAAAACTCCCAGGTCTACCTCTGCCCCAGCGACTCCACCGGCTCGCGGGCCAGCTACGGGGCCAATTCCGACACCCGCCGGGCCAAAGTCGCCGCCATCGACGATCCCGCCTCGATTCCCCTTCTCCTCGAGGAAGGCTCCGTCGCCGGCACCTCCAACGACGGCTATTTCGACCTCCGCTGCACCCCTCCCGACCATCTGGTGAAGCGCCATAGCAAAGGGGATGTCTACCTGTTCTGCGACGGCCATGTCGAATGGCAGCGCTGGGACAACGAGGCCGCCCTGGCGCTCTGCAATTTCCTGGACCCCATCATCCACTACTAGGAGCGCAGCCCCGGCAGAGCGCCCCGTCCATGCTCCCCGCCATCCGCCCATTCCCGCTCGTCCTGCTTCTGGCCGCGGCACTCGCCTGCGGACAGACGGCCAGCCTGCCCGGACTGGACGGCCTCAGCCGCGAACCGCGCTCCCTGCCCCGCGCGCAGATGGAGCGGAACCAGCTTCCCCCGGAAGCCCAATGGCGGCGGCTCGACAGCAATGTTCCCGCCGCCCTCAACGGCATCGCCTTCGACGAGCCGCAGGGCAACTGGGCCTTCTACGGCCGCGCCCGGACGGGCGACGCCTGGACGAGCGTGGTCCGCGACGAATTCTCGGCCTGCGCATCCACCGAACGGGAGGTGCTCGACGTCAACCTTTCCCGGACCCGTCTGCCCGGCAACCCGAAAGTCGTCTGGCGCTTCTACCGCCGGGGGCTCACCATCGACCTCGGCGGCATCAAACTCTTCGAACTGGCCGATTGCGACGGCTGGGAGTTCTTCTGGATCGGCACCGCGCAGGCGCCGGAACCCCGCAGCCTCTTCCCCGTGGACCTCGAGGATGGTTTCATGCGGGTCCAGTTCGGCGGCGCCGACCGCTGGGAGACCGCGCCGCCCCAGGCCTGGCAGCTCAAACAGTACGGCGGCGGCATGCCCACCAGCGAAGCCCAGGCGCGAGACCCCAACTACCGCCGCGCCGCCAACGCCTTCACCGTCGTCGGCCGACAGGGCGAAGCCCGCATCGGCCGCCCCGACTGGACCAACTATCTCGCCGAGGCGCGCCTCTTCTTCGGACGGCCCGACAGCTACGCCGAGCGCGACACCCTCGTCCGCAACGTCATGGGCGGCGAACCCGTCTACCGCGATCCCCAGGCGATCTTCGGCTCGAAGCAAATCCATGAATACCCCGACGCCAGCTTCTACCTGGTCCAGGGCGAAGCCGGCGGCTTCCGGGTCGGCTTCGGCTGGAACGCGGAAAAGACCTGCTACGAGCTGCGCTGCCAGCCCCCCGGCGGCGGCCAGTGGCACAGCCTGCGCACCTGGCGGCGGCGGCCCCACTTCACCAACTGGGTCAGGCTGGGCATCGGCCTCTCGCGCGGCAACCGCGCCATGCCCTTCGTGGACGGCGACCAACTGGGGGCCTACGAGCTGCCCTTCGTCGTCTCCGGCCCCCTCGCCCTCCTCGCCGAGGGCACGGGCAAGATCGAGGTGGACGACGTGGTCGCCGAATCCTACCCCCGCCGCCAGAGTCTCGGAACCCCCGTCTTCGCCCAGTCCGCCAACTTCGCCCAGAAGGAACTGCTCGACACCAAGGATGTCCAGACCGGCCAGTGGACCCGCTCGGAACTCACCTTCGACGACGACTCCACCCGCCTGCGCGCCCGCGACTACACCCTCCGCCGCTGCCAGTTCCCCCTGCACGGCGACTTCACCTACCAGGCGGACCCGAAAACCCCGGCGGGCGACTACTGCCTGGCCATCGTCGGCGAACGGGACCGCCCCTTCGCGACCGCCTTCTACACCAGGGACGCGCAGGGCTGGGTCTGCCCCGAGGGGAAACGGGATTTCGCCCTGGAAATCGGGCGGCGGGACGGGCAACTGCTGCGCCGGGCCGGCGGGCGCTGGGAACCGCTCGTCAGCCGCCGGGTGCCCGGCACCGTCCATCTCGTCCTCGGGGCCAAGGCCGAAGCCGGGCTGGCCCCCGAACTCCACCAGGTCTACAGCGCCAGCCTCACCCAGGAGCTGTTCGAGAAGGCCCCCGCCGACTGGGCCTGGCGCGAGGGGAACTTCCGCATGGACGTGCGCTGGGAATGCCAGCGGGGCTGGAACTTCATGATGGGCAAATCGCTCGGCGTGGCCAGCATGTTCAGCAAGACCGCCTACGAGGGCAACCAGGAAATCGAGTTCCACATCGCCCTCCGCTTCGTCACCCCGCCCCCCTACTACGTCCTGCGGGACATGGGCTTCGCCTTCTGCACCGACGGGCGCGACCTGAGCAGCGGCTACACCCTGATCTACGGCGACGGCGAGAATACCAAGACCACCCTCCTCCGCCAGGGCAAACCGGTCCAGGAAGTCGCCCGCACCATCCGCCACAAACCCGGCGGCAATATCCACAACTACTGGTGGCACGGCAAAGTCCGCCGCGAGGGACGGACCATCACCGTCGAGATCGACGACGAGGAAATCATCACCTTCCAGGACCGCGATCCCCTGCCCGGCGGCCACATCGCCTTCTGGACCCACCGCAACGCCATCAGCCTGGCCAAGGTCGCCGTCAACGCCGAACGCAGCATCCCCAAACCCCACGAGTTCCAGATTTCCCCCGAGCCCCTGGACACCGGCGAATGGCTGGCCCGGAATCCGGACGAGGTGGCGGCGCGCCGCCTGGGCAGCGGGCGCCACGAGGCCACCAACCGCATCGGCGGCGGCGCCTTCGCCCTGCGCTGGCAGGCGCCCGGCCAGGGCATCGACCTCCGCCAGAATCCCTATCTCCGCCTCGATCTCCGGACCGGGCGCGACGTCAAAGTCGGGCTGCACGTCGAGATATCGGGC
>LVAZ01000263.1 GCA_001603055.1 Victivallales bacterium Lenti_02 | reverse complement strand
GCATCCGCGCCTGACCGTGCTTCTGCTGGCGGTGGGCGACGTGCTCACTTTGGTGGCCTGCCACTCGCTCGCGGTCTGGGGCTACTGGCTGGCGGGCGGGCGCTACGACCCGGACCTCTATATCCATCTCTGGCCCTGCCTTGTCCTCTTCCCGCTCATCTACGAGTTTGCCGGCCTGTATCATGGCGTGGCCCTCTATCCGGGCGTCGCTCTCGAACCCGCCGAGGAACTACGCCGGACCTGCTGCGCCACCACCCTGGCCTACCTGCTGATTGGCTCCATCACCTTCCTCGCCAAATGCGGCCCGCTCTATTCGCGCGGGGTTTTCCTGATTGCCTGGAGCAGCAGCCTCGCGGCGGTCCCCCTCACCCGAGGTGCCCTGCGGCGGCTGTTCAGCCATCGACCCTGGTGGGGCATGGCCTGCGTCATCATGGGCGACGGAACCTTGGCGCATCAAGTCGCCGGCTGGCTGGGTGCCCATCCGGAATACGGCCTGCGACCGGTCCGGGTCCTCTCCGGAAACCAGTCGTCCGCCGCCCCCGAATACGCCGCCTGCGGGGTGCGCTACGCCATTCTCGCCGAGCCGGAGATCGACCGCCGCCGCCTGCTGGAATTTCTCGACGGCGAAGGCAGCCACTTCCCCCATGTCCTCATGGTGCCCGACCTGCACGGGGTCTCCGGCTGGTGGTTTTCCGCCCGCGACCTCGGCCCCGCCTTCGCCCTCGAAATCCGGCGCAATCTGCTGCTTCCTTTCTCCCGGTGGTGCAAACGGGGCGTGGACCTGGGGCTGGTCCTGCTTCTGCTCCCTCTGGTGCTCCCCCTCGCCCTGCTGCTCGCCCTGGCCGTCAAACTCACCTCGCGCGGCCCGGCATTCTTCCGCCAGACGCGCATCGGCCGGGACGGGAAGCCCTTCGCCATGCTCAAGTTCCGCACCATGGTGGCCGACGGCGACCGCGTGCTCGACGAGTATCTGGCCGCCCATCCCGACCAGCGCCACATCTGGGAAACCAGACGGAAGCTCGCCAGGGACCCCAGAATCACCCACATGGGACGCCTCATCCGCGTGCTCAGCCTCGATGAACTGCCCCAGTTCTGGAACATCCTGGCCGGCGACATGAGCCTGGTTGGTCCCCGCCCCATCGTGGCGGCGGAGATTTCCCTCTACGGGGAGACCTTCGACCTCTACACCAAAGTCCGGCCGGGACTCACCGGGCTCTGGCAGGTCTCCGGCCGGAACGACATCGCCTTTCCCGAACGGGTCGTCCTCGATGCCTACTATGTGCGCAAGTGGTCCTTCTGGCTCGACCTCTACATCCTGCTCCGTACCCCCCACGCCATCCTCACCGGCCGGGGCGCGTATTGAGGCAACGCAGGCTATAGTTTGGGCTGTCTGCCGAAGCCCGCACTTCAACCCATCGGGAGAATTCCCATGCCCCGTGCCATCCGCCTATCCCAGCATCTTTGGGAAACCCCCGAAGTCACCCAGATCAACCGCCTCCCCGCCCATTCCTGCCTGATTCCCTATCAGGATTTGGGCACCGCCCTCGGTCACGACCGTGACGATTCCTCCTGGTTCCGCCGGCTCGACGGCACCTGGAAGTTCGCCCTCCTCGACCGGCCCGAGGAAACCGTTCCCGCCAGCCTCGGCGCGGGTTTCGACGACCGGGACTGGGCCGACATCGTCGTGCCCGGCAACTGGACGCTCCAGGGTTTCCGCGACCGCCCCATCTACACCAACGTCAAAATGCCCTGGGACAACCGCCCTCCCCTGGTTCCCGAGGCCAACCCCACCGGCATCTACCGAACCTGCTTCATCCTGCCCGAAACCTGGCAGGGACGCCGTGTCGTCATCCACTTCGCCGGCGTCGAAAGCTATTTCGAGGTCTACCTCAACGGCCGCCAGATCGGCATGTCCAAGGACTCCCGCCTCGCGACCGAGTTCGACCTGACCGACGCGCTCCTCCCCGGCGAGAACCTGCTCGCCGTCCGCGTTCTCCGCTGGAGCGACGGCAGCTACATCGAGGACCAGGACCACTGGTGGATGGCGGGCATCTACCGCGAAGTCTACCTCTATTGCACCGACGACGCCTTCTTCGAGGACATCTTCGCCAACGGCGACTACGACATGCAGTGCGGCGACGGGCTGCTCGACGTCCAGACCAAAGTCGGTTTTTCGCTCCACGACAGCGGCCAGGGCTGGCCGAGTCCCCATGGTCCCGAACAGGACTTCACCGTCGAGGCCGAACTCTTCGACAACACGGGCACTCCGCTGCTCGTCGTGCGTGAGTCCATGCCCTGGTCCTACCGACTGAGCGGCTACCAGACCCGGCTCCATGCCCGCCTGCGCCAGGCGGCGCCCTGGAGCGCCGAGGCCCCGAACCTCTACAGCCTCACCCTGACCCTGCGCGATGCGGCGGGACATGTCCGCGACGTGCGCTCGCTGCGCGTCGGCTTCCGCAACATCGCCATCCGCGACCGCGAGCTGCTTGTCAACGGCAAGGCCGTCCTCATCAAGGGGGTGAACCGCCACGAGCACCATGAAACTCTGGGCAAGACCGTGCCCGAAGCCACCCTGCTCGCCGACATCCGCCTGCTCAAGCAGTTCAACTTCAACGCGGTCCGCACCGCCCACTATCCCAACGACTGCCGCTGGTACGAGCTGTGCGACCAGTACGGCATCTATGTCCTCGACGAGGCCAACATCGAGGCCCATGCCAACTACTGGAATCTCTGCCGCGACCCCCGCTGGCGCCAGCAGTTCCTCGACCGGGGCACCCGCATGGTCCTCCGCGACCGCAACCACCCCTGCATCATCGGCTGGTCCATGGGCAACGAGACCGGCAACGGCGAGAACCACGACGCCCTCGGCGATGCCATCCGCGCCCTCGATTCCTCCCGCTTCCTCCACCACGAGGGCGAGGTCAAGGCCAAATGGACCCAGGGCGGCAACGCCTACCACGACTACCGGGGACGCTACAACGACCTGGTGAACCCCATGTACCCCCCGGTCGCCGAACTCGTCCGCTGGGCCAAAACCAGCCGCGACGAACGCCCCTACATCCCTTGCGAATACTCCCACGCCATGGGCAACAGCAACGGCAATCTCAAGGAATACTGGGACGCCATCAAGACCCATCGCGGGCTCCAGGGCGGATTCATCTGGGACTGGGTGGACCAGGGTTTGCGGAAAACCGACGACCAGGGCCGCGAATACTGGGGCTTCGGCGGCGATTTCGGCGAAACCATCCACGACTTCGATTTCTGCATCAACGGGCTGGTCTGGCCCGACCGCACCCCCCACCCCGCCATGCACGAGTTCAAGAAGCTCGTCCAGCCGCTGGACTTCGAGCTGCTCGACGAGGATGACCTGCGCGTGGCCATCACCAACCGGCAGGACTTCACCGACCTGTCCTGGCTGGTCGGCTGGTGGGAACTGCTGGCCGACGGCGAGCCGGTCCATCGCGGCGATCTCCCCGAACTCCGCCTCGGTCCCGGTGCCCGCGCCGAAATCAGCCTCTCCCTGCCCGCCGAGCTGGACCTCCGCCCCGGTCAGGAACGCCATCTCAATCTCCACTTCGAGGCCGCCGAGGACACTCCGTGGTGCGAGGCGGGGCACGAGGTAGCCTGGGAGCAGTTCGAACTCTCCCGAGTCCAGGGCGAAGCCGGCGAGCCCGAGGCCCTGGCCGATGCCAAACCGGTCCGCTTCAGCGAAGACGAGCAGTGCATCGAGATCACCGCCGGACCCATCCACCTGACCGTGGACCGGGCCACCGCCAAAATCGACTGTATCCGTTTCCACGACCAGCCGCTGGTCGCCGAAGGCCCCCATCTCAATCTCTGGCGGGCCACCACCGACAACGACGGCATCCGCGGCTGGACCGGGCAGGAACACAAGCCCATGGGACTCTGGCTCAAGGCCGGGCTCGACCGGCTGGAGGCGAAAAGCCATGCCGTCGATCTGCAACCCCTCGACGACGGCAGCGTCCTGCTCGCCTTCGAGCATGTCTGGGTCGGCAGCAATCCGGAACTCCCCGTCCGCCACGAGCAGACCGTCCGCGTCTATCCCGACGGCGAGATCAAGGTGACCAACGCCGTCGAGGTGGCCGCCGGACTACCCAGTCTCCCTCGCGTCGGCGTCGCCCTGAAACTTGCCGACGGGTTCGAGAATCTCGCCTGGTTCGGGCGCGGCCCCCACGAGAACCACATCGACCGCCGGGCCGGCGCGCCGGTGGGGCTCTACACGGGCACTGTGGACGAGCAGTTCGTCCCCTACATTCTGCCCCAGGAGAACGGCAACAAGACCGATGTCCGCTGGTGCGCCCTCGACAACGGCAGGATCGGCGTCCGTTTCCAGTTCGGCTGGGAAGGCTGGGCGCGGGACGAGCGCATTGACCTGCTCGAATTCTCCGCCCGCCACTACACCGACGCCGACCTCTTCGCCTGCACCCATACCAACGAACTGGACGAGCGGAAACGGGCCAAGACGGTCCTCTGCATCGACGCCCGCCAGCGGGGGGTCGGCACCGGCAGTTGCGGTCCCCAGACGCTGCCGCAGTATTGCGTCGATCCGGGAGCCTACAGCTTCACCTACAGCCTCGTCCCCTTCAAGGTCTGATTTCGCCGCCGCGCGGTCCCACCGGGCCGCGCGGGCCGATCTCGCCGAAGGGGATTGCCGGGAAGCCGGGGATTCGCTCGAAGACGGCCGCATCCGGCCGCAGGGCGAAGTTCCCGGCCCCGGCATCCATGAAGCCGGGGTCGGTCTCGGCCACCCAGTTGGCCCGGACTTGCAGGGTGCCCGTCTCGTCCAGCGCACCCTCGCGCATGGGCAGCCGGTTGCGGCCGTAGTGCAGCATCAGCGGAACGTCCGGATTGTACACCAGATTGCGCTCGAAGACGCAGGTGTCCGGGAACTGGCGGGGCTCATCGAAGAAGCGGAGCAGTTCGGGATACTTTTGGGCATGGGGCAGGGTCGCCAGGTCGTGCTCCGCGAAATACCGCTTCCAGGTCTCGGTCTGGCGCTCGAAATGGGCGTTCCCCGCGTGACTGCTCATCATAAGGGGGATCGTGCAATCCACGAAGATGTTGTGCCGGGAAACCACATGCGCGGCGGTGTTCAGGTTGATGGCCCGGGTATTGGCCGCGCCGCCGCTGCCCCCGATCCGGTGGAAGATGTTCTCCTCGATGACCCAGCCCATCGTCATATTGTCGGGATAGACCCCATTCTGCAAATGGTGCTCCTGCCCGACATGATGGAAATAGTTGCGCCGGATGACGGTGCCCCGTTCCAGCGGTCGGTCGCCGAGATTGCCGTAGATGATTCCCATGTCGGTGAAGTCCTCGACCACATGGCCGATGTCGTTGTATTCGATCAGATGATCGTTGCCGTAGACGACGATGGCCAGATGCGGCCCGCGCCGGATGCGGTTGTGCGAGATGCGGTTGCCGACGCTGCGGAAGCCGAGGGCGGCGGCGGAGGTGTAGACCTTGCTGTACCAGGCGAAATGGCTGATTTCGCTGTCCTCGACAAAACACTCGGCCGGCTCCAGCGTCTCGGGATTCCCCCCTTGCAGGCTCACGCCGGCCCCGCCCACCTGGTGGATCAAGCAACCGCGCACCCCGTGCCGACGGCCGTTCAATGATACCGCGCTGCCAGCCAGGTTGCGGATTTCGCAGTGCTCGACCAGAACGTCCGCGCCTCCCCGGCAGATGATCCCGGACCCCCGCCCACTGTCGAGCACCAGATCGCGGAACACCACATGCGAGACGTCTTCCAGCGAGATCATCGTTCCGGCGAAGGTGGCCAGCGTCACGCTCGTCCCCTCCCGCGCGAAGGAATCGGGCGGCAGCAGATAGAGTATCCCCGTCTGCCGGTTCAGATAGTACTCGCCGGGCTGGTCGATTTCCTCGAGCAGGTTCTCCGCGAAGAAGTAATCGAAGGAATAGCGGTCGGCGATTTTCCCCACCTCGCCGTAGCGCAGGGTGATTTCCTGTTTTTCCAGGTCGATGCCCGCCACCTGGTTGTAGGACCACTCCCAGCTCCAGGTGAACACCCCGTCCAGCCAGATGTCCTCCGCCTGGGTCCAGCGGGCGGGCCGGTCGAACTCGTAGCCGATGATGCCCCCGCGTTCCAGGAAATCGGGATCGTTCATGCCCGGCCCCGGATCGACGATGCGGGACCGCCCCACCGCGCCGTGCCGGTGCTTCTGTCCTCCGCGCAGATAGTCGGGGAAATGGTCGCCGGGATTGGGCCAGCGGGCGCGGGTCATGCGCTCGCCGCCGACATACAGCTCGACCGGCGGCGTTTTGCCCAGATTGGCCTTGTGGAACCCCCGGCGGCTCAGCTCGCCGTAGTCCGTGATCTCCCGCGCGCCAAGGTCGCATTGCAGCAGACGGGGCCGCGCCTCGGGGTCAATCACTCGCGCCAGGACCGCCGGGTCCGTCACCGGCACGAACCACGCCTTGTCCAGTTCCGTGCCGCCGAACAGCGCCGCCGACTCGCCGGGGGCGGTGGCATAGACAATCGGCGCTTCAGCCGTCCCCGAATCCTCCTTGGTCAACGCGAATGTCCTCTGCACGGCATACCGCCCGCCGCGCAGGTAGACCGTCGCCCCCGCCGGGCGCTGTTCGCGAATCGCGTCGCGGGCGCGTTCGAGGCTCGCGAAGGGCTGCTCCCGCGTCCCCGGATTCGTGTCCAGCCCGTCCGGCGCCACGTAGTACACCGCACCCTGACCCCAAGCCAGGGAAGCGGCCAACACCAAACCGGCAACGCAATCCCGGATTCTGGTTGCAAATGGTCCCAATTTCGCGGGCATGATCGTCTCCTTGTGGCTTCGGGTTATCCGGCTAACTGCTGCGTCCCAGTTCGACACCCCGGTCCCGCGCGGCGAGGACGACCCGCCGCATGAGGTCCCGGAACTTCGCTTCTTCGAGAACCGCGAGACCGGCGGCGGTGGTG
>LVAZ01000262.1 GCA_001603055.1 Victivallales bacterium Lenti_02 | reverse complement strand
CCCCCGCCGGACGGCGGGGGGGACACCCCAATCCCCACCGTGCCCAGCAAGGAGGAACTCCGGTGAAAAGCGTGAAAACCATCAAACGGCTCCTGGACAGCAAAGGACGCCAGGTGTTCGACATCGGGCCGGACGAATGGGTCTACGACGCCATCGCCAAAATGGCCGACAAGGAGGTCGGTGCCCTCCTCGTCCGCCGCAAAGGCGTCCCCGTCGGCATCATCAGCGAGCGCGACTATGCCCGCAAGGTCATCCTCAAGGGACGGCTCTCCAAGGAAACCAAAATCCACGAGATCATGACCACCGAACTCGTCTGCGGCCGCGAGGACCAGACCATCGAGGAATGCATGGCCCTGATGACCGAGAAGCGCGTCCGCCATCTGCCCATCCTCGACGACCAGGGCCAAATCTGCGGCGTGGTCTCCCTCGGCGACCTGGTCAAATCCATGATCGCCGAACAGCAGTTCGTCATCGAGCAGCTCGAAAACTACATCTACGGCTGAACCCCGCCGCCGCCCCTCCCCGGAGGGGCGGCCTACCGGGAGGCCAGATAGGCGAGCAGCTTGTCGGGGAAATTGACCGTCATTCCGTCCGCCCCCGCCTCCACCACCTGGCGCATGGCCTCCTCCGTGCCCACGCCCCAGGCGCGGACCGCGAATCCCAACCCGTGCAGGCGGGCGACCAGTTCCGGCGTCACCGCCGCCGCCTTGGGGCAAATCTGAGCAAGGCCAAGCGCCTGCGCCCGCTCGATCACCGCATCGTCCACATTCACCACCAGCCAGCCGCAGGGCAGCTCGGGCGCCACCTGGCGCATCTCCTCCAGCCGTTCCCGCTGGAAGGAGGTGACGGTCACCTGCCCGGCCACTTCCAGCAGCCGCACCAGTTCCGCGACCAAGCCCGTGATCCGCGTCCCCTTGCCCTTGATCTCCACATGGAAATCCGCCTTCCGCCGATAGCGCCGGAACACCTCCTCCAGGGTCGGAATCCGCGCCCCGGCGAACGCCTCCCCGAACCAGCTTCCCGCATCGAGCGCTTGCAGCTCCGCCAGCGCCAAATCCGCTACCTTCCCTGTGCCGTTCGTGGTCCGGTCCACTGTGTCGTCGTGGATCACCGCCAACTGTCCGTCCCGGGTCTCCTGCACGTCCAGCTCGAAATGCCGCGCCCGCAGCCGCAGGGCCAGGTCGAAGGCCGCGACCGTGTTCTCCGGAGCGTATTCCGACGCCCCCCGGTGCGCAATCGCGATGCAATCTGTGTTCATCGTCTCAGTTCCCAATTTCCACGCAACGCTGTCGGTAGTGAAGGTAGTTCCGCCAGGGGACCTCGGGAGGAACCCCGTGGTCGCAGGTGGGAATATAGCCACCCCGCGCCCGCATGACGGGCAGGATGCGCTCGCACATGCGGTCGATCTCGGCCAGACTCCCCGCCAGCACCCGCTTGTCGATGCCGCCGCTCATGACCAGATCGGGATAATCCCGCCCGATGGCGACCACATCGCAGCCGGAAGCCACCTCGAAGGGATTCATCACCTCCATCCCGATTCCGTCCCGGTACACCGGAATCATCGGCACCGCGTAGCCGTCCGTGTCGATCTCCACATAGAGATGGCGAGCGGGATCAAGCTGGCGGGAGCGGATGTTGGCGAGCAACTGCTGATAGTAGGGCAGGAGAAACTCGCGGAACATCTCCGGCGAGATCAGCGGCCCGCAGTTGTAGCAGATGTCCTCGGCCATAAAGACAATGTCCAGAGTCACCTGCTCCTGATGCCGCGCGACCACCGCGTCGGCCAGTTCGAGCCATTGAGCCATGCAGGCATGGATCAGCCCAGGCATGTCGTAGAAGGCGTAGAGCAGCTCCGCCGGACCAATCAGGCTGCGCAGATACATGTAGCCGCCGACTAGATTCTGGCAGATCATCAACCCCTGGGCCGCCGCCGCCCGCGCGGCACCCATGCGGGTATCCAGATCGGCATAGCGCCCGGCGGTGGCCGGATCGAGCCGCCAGCGCACCTTCTCCTCCCAGGTGGCCATGTCCTTCACCGGATGGTCCACATACTCGGGCATGAACCCGGTCCGCCGCCCCTTGAAGAACAAAACGTGCCGCCCCGCCCGGTCCTGGACGACTTCCGTCTCGCCCCGGTCCTCCACCAGCACCTCCGGAAACGCGGGCGCGAAAGCCGCCTCGCACCAGCCCAACTGCCCGAGCGAATGACTCCCCGGCGGGTCGAAATGGAACAGCTCCGCCAGATTCCCCTCGGGCAATCCCTGCTCCCGCCAGGTGTCCAGACACATCCACAGACCAAAGGTCTTGTGATAGAACGGCGCCCCCGGCACCCGCGCATAGGTGTCGCGCAACTTGCGGGCGGCGGGAGTCATCTGCTCGCGGGGAGGAAGACTGCTCATGGCGGGGTCCGGGGTGGGGAAAGCGCAGGGGAATCCGGATTCCGAAAATAGGCCCCCGCAGGCCGTTTTCAAGAACCCTCGCCCCATACTGGATTTCAGCGCGCCGCGTCAAGACTCCGCTCGCCGCGTCTTCGATGCTATTCCCCGTCGGCGAGACGGGTGTTGTGGAGGGCGAACGGGGTGTGCTTGCCGGGATCGAGTTCCATGCCCTCGGCGGCGAGAAGGGCGCGCAGTTCGCCGACGGGGAGCTGGCGGATATCCGGGAGATTCGCCGCCAGCGCCGCCGCGGTTCCCGCCGCCTGGCCCATGGCGCAGCAGGTGGGGGTCATGCGGCAGGAACTGTGTACCACCTGATCCACGCTGATGCACTTGCCCGCCATCAGCAGATTGCGGAACCCCTTGGCCATCAGGCAGCGGAAAGGAATCGCGTAGCACTCGACCCGTTGCCGCCAGCCTGCCTTGCCCGCCTTGGTGAGGCTGTGGAAGTCGATCTGGCTGGTTGCCACCGCCACCCCGTCGGGAAAGTCCAGCGGCTCGCTCCGGCCCAGCACCTCTTCGCCCCGGAGAACATGGTCGCCGACCAACCGCCGTCCCTCGCGGATGCCGATCTTCGCGCCGCTGCCGCCGATGGCGTGGTTGGGAAACCGGGTGCGCTGGGCATAGTGGACAATCCGGGCAAGCTGCCGCCGCGCCTCGATTTCCGCCGCCGCAAGCTGAAAGGGATCGGTCGGATCGTGCCGGACCACCTTGGTGGCGTTCAGGAAAACCCGTCCCCGGTCCACCAGCCAGCCCGCCCCCAGCCCCGGCAGGTCCGCCTCGCCGGCAAGCGGTTCCAGCCCGGCGGGAAGATAGGGAACCATCGGGCGCCCCGTATCGTAGAGCCAGGCGGTCAGCGTCATGTGCAGGGTCAGCCCCGTCTTCGGTTCGCCCTGCATGAACTCGGCCCCCGCCAAAGCGCCCAGATCACCCTCGCCCGTGGCATCGACAAACATCTTCGCCCGGACCTCGATGTTCCGCGAACAGCAGGCCAGACGCACGGATTCGATTCTGCCGTCCCGCACCTCGACCCCGACGACCGAGGCGTGGAACAACACCTCCACCCCCGCCGCCAGAGCCAGTTCCTGCCAGACGATTTTCCCGTATTCGGGGTTGAAGAACCGCGACTCCCGGACCCCGAAATTCTCCAGTTCGCGCACCACCGCCGCGAAAATGTCGCCCAAACCTTCCAGCGAGGCGAACCATTCGCCGACCCCGCCCGAGGTGGAAATCCCGCCCAGGCAGTTCTGTTCCTCCACCAGCAG
>LVAZ01000261.1 GCA_001603055.1 Victivallales bacterium Lenti_02 | reverse complement strand
TCCAGAGAGAGTTCCCGTTCTTTTCGTTTTCGTTCGCGTTCGCGTTGGCGCGCTGCGTCCGTCGGCGAGACATGCAGCAAGGTCTTGACGAACGCGATCCCCACCGAAACGAGGATGGTGACATAGATGGCGCCGCCAAGGGAGAACCTCCCGGAAGACGCCCGCACCACGGCATCGCCCGCCAGCAGGTCCAAGCCGGTGCCGAACAGAAAGGTGACCCATCGCCGCAGCATTCGTCCAGTCTACTGGACCGGCGGCGGCATGGGTGGCGGCATGGGCGGCGGGGCGGCGAAGTAGCCGGCCAGCTCGGGAACCTGGCTGGCCGGCGTCCAGGCGGCCATGCCCTGTTTCCAGACGGGCATGTCGCGGGTGATCTGCCCGGCCTGGATGGCCTGCGCGAAGGTGTTCTGGTCGTAGGGCCCCATCTGCTGGCCATTGACCGCCGCGTACCACTGCACGGGGGCGGGCATGGGGGGCGGGACCGCGCCGGGCTGCTGCGGAGCCTGCGCTCCCTGCTGGATGGTGCCGCCCATGGCCTGCCCCATGTTCATGCCCGCGAACATGCCGACCATGTTGCCGCCGGTGCCGGGGTTGTTGGCCATGTCGCCGATGGCGTTCGCGGTCTTGTACTGGGTATAGGTGTTCAGGTTGCCCAGCACGCCCATCGAGGAGCGGGTGTCGAGGGCCTTCTCCACCGCCTCGGGCAGGCTGATGTTCTCGATCAGGAACTTGGTCAGCTTGATGCCGTACTCGTCGAACTCGGGCTGAAGCTGCGCGGTCAGCGAGTCGCCCATCTCGTTGTAGTTGGCGGCCAGATCGAGGGCCGGAATCTTGAGTTCGCCGAGGGCGTCGGCGAAACGGGCCGCGAGCATGTTGCGGAACTGGCCGACGATGGACTCGGTGTCGAATGCCGCGTTGGTGGCGGAAATCTGCTTCACGAAGGTGCCGGGATCGACGACCTGGAAGCAATAGCTGCCGAAGGCGCGCAGGCGCACCGGCCCGAACTCCGCGTCGCGCAGCATGATCGGGTTCCGGGTGCCCCATTTCTGGTCGACGAACTGGCGGGTGGAGACGAAGAACACGTCGCACTGGAAGGGCGAGCCGAAGGCGTATTTCCAGTTGGAGAGGCTGGTCAGCACGGGGATGTTGCTGGTGCTCAGCTCGTGGCGGCCGGGGCCGAACACGTCGCCGAGCAGGCCCTCGTGCAGGAACACCGCCTTCTGGCTCTCCCGCACGATGAGCTGGGCGCCGTTCTTGATGGCGTTTTTCCGGCGCTGGAACTTCCAGACGATCGTGTCGGTCGTCTGGTCCTCCCACTGGATGACATCGATGAACTGGCCGCGGATGGCGTCGAAGAGGCCCATGGTTCTTCTCCTTGGGAATGGTTGCACGGCAGCGGAACCGTTCACGGATGACTGTAGCCAACCTCGGCCGCTTGCGCAAGAACAAACTCGGCGACAAATGTCAAAGAGCGTTCGTTCGTCATTGCCGGTATATTGTTGATCCGCTATAGTACAGTGCAATTTCCTGCGTCGTCGCTGGCAAATCCTGTCGGCGCTGATTGGCTTTGGCCAACTGCATGCGTGAGCGGGGAGCAAGTCTCCCCGCAGGAGGCAACCCGAACGATGACCGTTTCCACCGCCCGCCCGCTCGTCCCCGGCCTGGTGCCGGAGCCCAGAGACATCACCCTGCTCGGGGGTGATGCCGACTTGTGCCAGGATGTGCGTCTGGTGACCAGCGACGTCCTGCCGATGCAGCGCAAGGCCATGCGCGGAATCCTCACCAGCGCCGGCATCCGCGTGGTCGCCAACAAGAAGAAGTACGTGGTCGAGGCCAAGGTCGTCGCCGCCGCCGAGTTCGACCTTGCCGACGTGCCCGAGGCGGCGCGCGAGGAATACTATGAACTCGAAATCCAGGGCAGCCTGATTTTCATCCGCGCCCCCGGCCAGCACGGCATTCTCTGGGGCACCCAGACTCTGGCCGCCATCTTCCGCCAGGTCGCCCTCGGCACGGCCATCCCCAACTGCCTGGTGCGCGACTGGCCGAACCTGCCCGACCGCGGCATCTTCGTCGAGTGCAAATGGGGTCCGGACCGCATGGACCTGCTCGACTGGAGCCTGGTGATCGACCGCATGGCGGCGCTCAAGATGAACCGTCTCGGCATCGGTCTATACGGTTGCTGGGGGAACTGCCGGTTCGAGGGCGGCCCCACCGAGTTCCTCATGGTCCCGGTGCCGGGGCACGAGGAGCTGAAAAGCGAAAAGCATCTCCGCTGGTATTCCCCGGCGGAGAAGGCGTGGCGCGAGGAAACCTACCTGCCCGCCATGTTCGCCGCCAATTTCCTGGGCGACGTGGTGCGCAACGGCGCGGAGAAGGGCATCACCGTCATCCCCTTCGTCAACAGCCTCGGCCACAACACCCTGATTCCCCGGCTCATGCCCGAGATCAGCGCCAAGACGGCGGACGGCCAGCCCACCGGCGTCGGCTACTCCATCGCCGATCCCAAGACCCGCGAGTTCATCGAGGCCTTCTACGGCAGCATCATCGAGCGGTACTATCCCGAAGGCATCGACTTCTTCCACATCCAGATGGACGAGGTCTGGCCCGACTATCCCGATCCGAACGATCCCGCCAAGGTCGCCAGCCCCTGGTGCGAGGCCCCGGTCTCGAAGGCCAGGAGCAACGAGGAGAACCTCCAGGACTACGTCCTCTGGCTGGTCAAGATGCTCACCGACAAGGGGGTCGGCAAGGTGGTCATGTGGAACGACCAGTTGACCCGCCACATGGACGCGCTCGACGCGGGCTTCGCCGCCGCGCTCGAACAGGCCGGGCTCAAGGACCGCCTGATTCTCCACTGGTGGTGGTACAGCAACGACGCGCTGAACGACAAGACCCACGTGGCCATCGGCAAGAAGCTCGGCATCGAGGGCTGGGTCGCCCCCATGACCTGCTACTTCAACTGGAGCCGCTACGATTTCCGCCGTCCGAACATCGAGCTGATGATGGGCATGGCCAAGCAGGAGGGGGCGCGCGGTGCCATCTCCTACGCGGTCCACGACCCGTCCCACGCCGACCACGAGGCCCTGCTGGCCAACTACGCCTGGTCGGGAACCGATATCTCGCACGAGGACTTCGAGGCCTACTTTGCCGGTCGCTACGGCCAGGGTGGGGACACGTATCTGGCGGGCGTCGCGGCCCTGCGCGCGGCCCATGTGGCCCCGCTCAGCCATTGCTACCAGTACACCTACAGCTACACCGGCAAGGGCGTGGCCTTTCCCCGCGCCTATCCGGAGGAGGCCCTTGGCCGTCTGGCCGCCATCGAGGGCGACCCCGCCGCCGAGCTGCGCCAGGCCGCCGCCAAGGCGGCCGAAGCCGCCGAAGCCTTCGCCGCGCTGGCCGGGCGGGAAGACTATCCGGAAACCGACCGGGCCTGCGTCCGCAGTCTCCGCGCCAACGCGGAACGGGTGCGGGGGCTGGCCACCGTCTTCGCCGTCCTGCTCGACCAGCGGGCGGGGAAAGCCGACAAGGAGGCCCTGGCCACCGCTCGCGGCATCCTGCTCGACGCCATGACCGTCATCGAGAAGCACCAGCCCGACTGGGTCGTCCCCGCGACGCTCATGGGCCTCAGCCCGCTCCTCGAAACCCTCGATGCCATGCTGGCGTAGGTCAATCTTGGTACTTTTCCCCGACTGCTGAAATAGGGCGGTCTTGCCAACGGCAGGAACTGCCCAATTCTGAAGTTTCTCACGAGTTCTTTCCGGGAAGTACGCTGGAGTCTACCGGAAGAACTTTGGTATTTGAGCCCTCGCCAGAGGGCGGCATATCGTTTCTTGGGTGTGTCAGCCCAAGGTGGACGCCCTTGCGGAATATGGCGCCTCCCTGCGGGGGCTCGGAATCAAATCCCCTCCCTACCCAGGGCTCACGCCGCTGGGCTACGATATTTCGCCTTCTGCAAGGGCTCTTATTCCAAGACAGGAAGAGGGTTGCATTCTGTTTGGTTGGTCGAGGGACCGGGCTGCAATATGCAGTCGTATGCGAGTGCTCAAGACCGAAAGTCGGTTTATCCGGGCTTGAGCCAGAAGCCAACACCGTTTCCGGAAGCCGCCGGGGGGCGGACTTCTGCCAAACTCCAGCGCTCTGCCCGGCTGCTGGCCGGGCAGAGCAAGGTGTGGTCATGGCTGGGTGACGAGTTCCGGTTCGGCGGTGTCTTCGGTCATCTCGTAGGGGAGGCGCCAGACGCGCTTGCCCTCGCGGTCGGTGAAGTAGAGGTGGGAGATGCTGAGCCGGGTGGGGTCGCCGTCGGCCCAGAAGGCGTAGAAGGGATCGCGGGCGGCGACGGGGCGGCGGGCGTAGTTCTGGTTGGCGGTGCTGTTTTGGGTGATGCGTTGCTGAAGGCTCCAGGTCTCGCCCTCGTCGCGGCTGGTCCAGAGGGCCATTTCGCCACCGCTCTGGTAGGGTTGCGGCCCGGTTTCGGTGGGGGCGATCACCCGCCATTCGCCGTCCTCGATGTAGAGGCTGCCCATGTCGTAGTTGTGGTCGGTTTGGGTGATGACCGCCGTGCGCCACTCGGTGCCGGTCCAGCGGGTGACGCGCCACTCGCGGGGATCGTTGGGCGGGCCGGGCTGGTGGCCCCGGCTGGTGACGTAGAGCACGGCGGGGCGGGCATCGGCGGTGAAGGCCATGTCGCAGGTGTAGACGTTGCGGGACTGGGCGGCGTAGTCCACCGCCAGGGCCGGGGTGTCCATGCTTTCCAAAGGTAGGGCGAGGGGCTGGCCGTCGACGGTGGTCCAGGTTTTGCCCGCGTCGCGGGTCTGCACGTAGTACAGGTCGGTCCGGCGGTCCACATTGCCGTCGGGATGGCGGTTGAAGAAGGTGCCGACGCAGGTGCCGGCGCGGGCGGTGACCTGATAGTGCCCGCCCCGGCTTTTCCCCGGCTCGCGGATGCCGGCCAGTTTCGCGTCCTCGCTCCAGGTCACCCCGTCCGCGCTGGTCTCGTAATACAACTCGCGCACGCCGGTGTATTTGGTGAAGAGGTGGAGGAAACCGTGGCCCGGAATCCAGTGGGGCTGGGGATAGGTCATCTCCTCTTCGGTGACCTGTTCGAAGGCATCGGTGCTGTAGGGTTCGGTGCTGCGGAACTTGAAGCCGGATCGCGCCCGTCCGCGCCCGCTGACGAAGACCCAGAGGTAGCCTTTCTCATCGAGGGCGAGGCTGGGATTGTCGTGGGGATCGTCCACCCCCATCTTGTCGTAGACGATGGTGGGGCGGGGAACCCGGTTGGTGGCATGGTCGTAGTAGGAGGCCATGCAGAGCAGGCGGCGCTGGTCGGCGGCGGTGGTGCCCCCGTAGACGAAGAAGGTGCGGTTCACGGCCGGGGCGTAGATGGCCAACGGGCTGTGGCTGCACGTGTAGGTGCCCAGACCGCCGGAATACTTGTCGCCGTAGGGGAACACCGGCGTGCGGCTGGTCTTGGCATAGGGCTCGCCGCCTTCGCCGGGAGCGTAGAACTGGCCCAGGGTGAACCAGATGCCCCGGTAGCCGTCCACCTTGGTCCGCGCGGGCGCGGGCTTGGGCAGGGGCAGGGCGGCCGGGGTGCTGGCCAGGGCTTCCGCCGACTCGGCGAACTGATAGGAATGGACGACCAGGACGCCGTGCCGCGCCCGCAGGCGGATGGTGCTCTCTCCGGCGGGAAGGGCAGTCCAGTAGACCTGGTTCACCTGATGGGTCGCCCCCGCCGCCGGCCATTCGAGCTGACCGGCTAGCTGGTTGTTCACGTCCACCTGGACGATGGCGCCGCCAACCGAGGCCAGATGCACATGGATGGCGAAGACGCCGGGATTCTGCCGCCGGACGTGCAGGATCAGCGGCTGGTTCAGGTCGCGCTCGCCGGAGCCGTAGAGGCGCGCGCTAAGTCCCTTGGCGGTGGCCTGCGCCGCTTCGGGATTCGCCAAGTCCACCTCGATGCTCCAGGTTTCCGGCTTCTGCCCCCGTTCGCGGACTCCGGGTTCCAGCACCAGTTCCGGCGCTCCGTGCAGCGCGAGTCCCGCCAGCGTCATGCCCAACAACCACATCCGGCCTGCCATCCGCATCTCATATCTCCGAGTGTTGCCAACCGTACCGAAAACCATATGCTGCCAGCCCTACCCATACTCCGATTCGCCGGTTTTGCAACGCAGCCACGGTTTGCCGAACGGGGGCCGAGCCGCTATGCTTGGTGTTTTTCCAACCCCAGAGGAACCCTGACGATGGCAAAACTTCGCTATGGCATTATCGGCGCGGGCGGCTGCGGCAAGGGCAAGCATCTCGCCTCCTATTCCCTGCTCGCGGACCAGGTCCAGATCGTTGCGGTCTGCGACATCATCGCCGAGAAGGCGGACGCGGCGGCGGACCAGTTCGGGGCCGAGGCGGCCTACACCGACTACCGGCAGATGCTGGCCGAGGAGAAGCTCGATCTGGTCAGCGTGGCCACGCCGAACTTCGTCCACGCCCCGGCCGCTATCGCCGCGCTCGAGGCGGGCGCCCATGTCCATTGCGAGAAGCCGGCCTCGATGACCCCCGAACTGGTGCAGTCCATGGTGGACGCCAAGAACCGCACCGGCAGGAAGCTGATGATCGGCCTGAACAACCGCTTCACCCCCTGGGCGCAGTTCGCCAAACAGTGGGTGCTGGCGGGGAATCTGGGCGAAATCTACCATGCCAAATGCGGCTGGAAGCGGCGGCGCGGGATTCCCGGCAAGGGCGGCTGGTTCACCACCAAGGCCCAGTCCGGCGGCGGGCCGCTGATCGACCTCGGGGTCCACTTTCTCGATGTCTGCAACTATCTGCTCGATTTCCCCCAGCCCGCCACGTGCAGCGGCTCGACCTACTCGAAGTTCGCCGACTGCGGCACCAGCACCATGAGTTCGAACAAGTTCGCCACTGCGGAGAGCACCTACGACGTGGAGGACCTTGCCGTCGGCTTCGTCCGCTACGTGAACGGCATCTCCCTGGAACTCGAGTTCAGTTGGGCCTCGAACACCGCCCAGGAGTACAACTACATCGAGCTGTACGGCACCAAGGGCGGCCTCAAGTACGAGAAGGGGCAGCTCACCCTGTTCGAGGATTTCCAGGGGACGGTGCTCGACGCCAGCCCGAAGCTCAAGAACGACGGGGCGTGGGGCAACGCCGAGACGCGCCATTTCGTGGACTGCATCCTGAACGACCGCGAGGTCCTCTCCAAGCCCGAGGAGGCGGTCAAGATCATGCAGATCATCCAGGGCATCTACCAGTCCGCCGCAACCGGCGGCGAAGTCCGCGTGGGCTAGGGAGGGTAGACCGATGGGCAAGGCTGTCGCAGATTGCCTGGCGCGTATGAGTGTGGAGCAGAAGGTCGGGCAGATGCTGTGCCTGGGCTTCAGCGGCTCGTATCCCCATCCCGACATCGTGGAGGCGGTCGAGAAGTACCATCCCGCCGGCTTCCGCGTCACCCCCGGCGGGCGCAAGTTCAAACGCTACTTCGGGCCGGACAGCCCGGCCACGGCGCGGGTGGTGCGGCCCTCCGAGCCTCTCGAACGGGAATACGGCGGCAGCGTCGGCGCGCCTGCGGTCAGCGCCCGGCGCTACGCCGAGGTGCTGAATCTGCTGCGCCGCCGCTCGCTCGAAACCGGGGCGGGCGTCCCGCTCTACTTCGCGCTGGACTTCGAGGGCAATCAGAGCTTCGACTTCTACGCGCCCGGCGTGGCGCTGTTCCCGCACGCGATGGGGCTTGCCGCCTCGGGCGATCCCGACCTTTGCCGCCGTGTCGCCCGCACCATCGGCCGGCAGTTGCATGCCGTGGGCATCAACTGGCTGCACTCGCCGGTGCTCGATGTGAACACCGCCCCGCTGAATCCCGAGATCGGCACGCGCAGCTATTCGCCGCTGGCGGACGAGGTGGCCCGCTACGCCGCCGCCTCGCTGGCCGGGTTCGACGAGGCGCGGATCATCGCCACCGGCAAGCATTTCCCCGGCCGCGGGCATTCCATCGAGGATGTCCACTTCGACATCGCCACGATCGACGAGTCCCGCCAGCGCATGCACGAGGTCCATCTCGCCCCCTACAAGGCGCTCATCGCCCGGGGACTGCCCGCCATCATGCTGGCCCACACCATCTTCCCCGGCATCGATTCCGAAGCCGAGATCGCCACCCTGTCCCGTGCCGTAATCCATGATGTTCTGCGTGGCGAACTCGGGTTCGACGGGGTGATTATGACCGACTCCTTCACCATGGGCGGGCTGGTGGCCAAATACGAGGTGGCCGAGGCCGCCATCCGCTGCATCGAGCATGGGGTGGACCTGATTCTGCTCAAGGACGAGAACGCCCTGCGCGGGGAGGTCTTTGCGGGTCTGCTCGGGGCCGTGCGTTCGGGACGCATCCCCGAGGCGCGCCTCGAACAGGCCGTGGCCCATGTGCTGGCCGCCAAGGAACGGGCCGGGCTCCTCGCTCCCGAGCGGGGTCTGGTGGACCTCGATGCGGTGGAGGCAATGCTGCACGATCCGGAGGATGCGGCGGTCGAGACCGAAGCAGCCGAGCGTTCGGTGGTGGTCGTGCGCGACCGGCGCGGGCTACTGCCTTTGCGCCCCGGCGCCAAGGTGCTGGTGGCGGAGGAAGTCGCCCCGGTCCAGAAGCGCCTGAACAACGAGAAGGCCTATCCCGGCGCCCTCTACCACACCTTGCTCGAAGCCGGCTGCGACGCCTGGGGCACCGACTTCGAGACCAACAGTTCCTTCGAGAAAATCTGGCCGGTCATTCGCGAACGCGCCGCCGAGGCCGACGTCATCGTCCATACCGGTTTTTTCGAGCGGGGCGGGCAGATCAGCAAGGCCTACCACGCGCGGTTTCTCGCGCTCGGCAAGCCGACGGTCTTCGTGACCAACTGCCCTTACGAAACGGTGGTGGACCCGGGCATGGGCACGGTCGTCGTCACCTTCAGCCCGGTGGCCGCGAGCATGCGCGCCGCCGCGCGGGTTATGACCGGTGCCCTGAGGCCGACGGGAAAGCTGGGCTTCGATCCGACCATAACCTATTGAGGCTGTTGACACCATCATGGATACTGCCATTCCCGTCGATCGGAACCAACTGGTTGGCTTTGTGGGGCTGGGCTGGATGGGCAGCCATTTTGCCGAACGGTTGCTGGTGGCAGGCTGGCGGCTGGCGGTGTTCGACCGGGTGGTCGAGAAATGCGCGGTCCTCGCGGCCAGCGGGGCACAGGTGGGGGCCAGCACCGAGGAACTGGTGCGGGGATGCGGCGTGGTTCTTTTCAGCCTGCCGAATTCGGCGGTGTTCGAGGAGGTTGTCGCCCAATCCGTGGTTCCTCTGGCGCGGGCCGGGCAGATCATCGTGGATTTGGGCACCACCGAACTGTGGGCGACCCGGCGTCTGGCTGCCGCCTTGGCGGCACGGGGGGCGTTCCTGCTGGACGCTCCGGTCAGCGGCGACCCGAGGTCGGGCGTCCATGTCTTTGTCGGTGGCGAGGAACCGGCTTTCCACCGGGTCGGCTCCCTGCTGCGCGAGTTGGCCGGATCGAGCCCGGTGACCTTGGGCGGGGGGAGTGGTTCCGGGCAGATTCTGAAGGGGATCAATCAGTTGTGCATGGGCCTGGTGCGCGCCGCCTGGCTCGAAGCGGTTAGTTTCGCCACCCGCCAGGGCCTGTCGCCGGAGATAGTGAAACAGGCGGTTGGCGGCGCGGGCGGCTGGCGCGGGGAACTGGCCGGGATCGCCCAGCAGATCGCGGAGGGGAAAGGCGAGCAGAACGACCTGAAATTCGCCGAATTGCCCTATTTTCTGCGGGCGGCCGAAGGGGCCGGGATCGAGCTTCCCCTGACTCGGGCGCTGTTCGAGTTCTGCGAGCCGGGACCGCGCGACTGGCGCGACAATATGGGCCGCCCCTACGTTTCCTTCTGGCACATGCTCAACCGAAGCGGAAAAAGCGCGGAAGGCGAGTAGGCAACCGGATACCGGGGAATGGAGTCTGTCCCCGGCGGCGTTGCTACCAGCGGAAGAGGCCGATCTGGTCGATGCGGCATTTCAGCCAGGCCATCTTGGCGGTGCCGAAGCGGGGGAGGGGGATGCGGCAGGGGCCGCAGTCGATGCCGGCCAGCCCCATGATGGCCTTGCAGCAGGCGATGCCGCTGCCGCTTTCCAGAAGCACATTGACCAGTTGCTGGGACTTGGCCTGCCAGTGCCGGGCGGTGGCCAGGTCGTTGGCCTGGAAGGCGGCGATGATCTTCAGATAGACCCCGGCCATGAAGTTGTAGGTGCTGCCGACCGCGCCCTGGGCTCCGGCCGCCAGACCGTTCAGGAGCATTTCGTCGCGGCCGAAGAGCAGGTCGAAACGCCCGTCCCGGTATTCGATGGCCTGCTGGAAATCCATCAGGTTCTCGAAGGTGAACTTGGCGCCAGCCAAGGTGGGGATGCGCCTTTCGCCCTGTTCGAGCAGTTCGCGCACGCTGATTTCGACCCGGGTCATGCCGGGGATGTGGTAGTAGTAGAAGGGCAGGCCGGGGGCGGCGGCGGCGACCGCTTCGCAGTAGTCGATCACGCCGGCGAGACTGGCCTTGAAGAAGCAGGGCGGCATGGCGCCGATGGCGTCCGCGCCGATGGCCTGGGCGTGGGCGGCCAGCTCCCGGGCCTCCACCACGCTGTTGGCCCCCACATGCACGACATGCTTGAGGGTGCCCTTGGCCGCCTGCCAGGCTTCCGCCGCAGCCTTGCGTTCGGGCACGGACAGCGACAGGCTTTCGCCGGTGGAGCCGTTGACGAAGACCCCGGCGACGCCGTGGTCCCGCAGGTAGGCGGCGTAGGCGGGAATGCGCTCGGGCGCGAGGTTGGCCTGGGCGTCGAAGGGAGTGAGCGGGGCGGCAATCAGACCGGTCAGTTTCACGGTTCTCGACTCCAATGCGGGGGTAGGTTCCGGCGACCAGGGGGAATATAGGTGTGGAGAGAAGCGTGGCCAACTGTACCGACCGGCAAGAAGGGGTATACTTCAGCGGTTTGTCCGGATTGCGAACAGGAGACGCGACGACATGCTGGAAATCCGTGCCGCCGTGCGGCTGAACGAAGTGGGGGCGCAGGGAGTCTTGCGCCCGACCGTGCTGCTCGATTATCTGCTGGATGCGGCAGGCAGCCATGCCAGCCAGTTGGGCGTGGGCATGCAGGCCATGCTCGACCGGGGACTGACCTGGTTTCTCTCGCGGCTGCATGTGCAAATCCTCCGCTATCCGCGCGGGGGCGAGGAGATGAAGGTGCGGACCTGGCCCAGCGGCATCGAGCGGTTGTTCTACACCCGCGAATTCGTCGTGGAGGACGAAGTCGGGCGGCGTCTGGCGCTCGCTTCGAGCGCCTGGATCGTGGTGAATCCGGAAACCCGCCGTCCGGTCCGTCCCGGCGTTCTGGGCGTGGTTCTGCCGTGGAAAGAGGAGCGCCCCCTGCCCAGCGAGTTCGCGAAACTGCCCGAACCCGAGGGCGAGTGTCTCCGGCAGACCTATCGCCCGCTGGCCAGCGACATTGATGTGAACCAGCATGTGAACAGCACCGTCTACCCGCGCTGGACCCTCGACTGCGTTTCCGACCACCTGCGCCGGCATTGCCTGCCGGCGGAGATCGAGATCGCCTATCTGGCGGAAACCCAGTACGGGAGCGAGGTCCAGGCCAGAACTCAGGTCCTCGACGACTGCACCCGGCACAGCCTGACCCGGCTGGCGGACGGCACCGAACTGCTCCGGCAGGCCACCCGCTGGCGCCCCGCCGGCGAATTGCTCTGACGGGTGCCTACCGGCCGCGGACCTTGAGACGGATTTTGACCGTCTGGCCCTTGGTGAGTTTGAGGTCCTGGGCCAGGCGGCCGTTGTGCCAGGCCTTGACACAGTGCTCGCCGCTGGCGGCGAGGCCGGGGTCATGGACCCAGAGGGGGGCGTTGATCTCGCCGCGCCAGCCGTGGGGAAGGTCCTTGTCGCCGGGCGGGGCGAAGTCGCCGTTGACCAGTTCGGCCCCCTCGACCGTGAGATTGTCGTAATAGGTCCAGATGGGGACGAAGGCGTCGCCGTCGGCGGCGCGCACCCCGTTGCCCATCAATTTCAGGG
>LVAZ01000260.1 GCA_001603055.1 Victivallales bacterium Lenti_02 | reverse complement strand
GTCCGGGGCCGGCTCGGGTTTGCCTTTCCGCTGCCAGACATACAGGAACAGCAGCACCGCGAGAACGGTCGCCGCCGCCACCAGGCCGACATCGACCAGGCGCTGGCGGGGGTTCCGGGACGGGGGCGGGGCGGCGACGGGCGCGGGATCGACCGCCTTGATCTTGAGGGCCGGTCCCCGTCTGGTCCCGGCGGCCACGGCCCGGGTCTTGCCGGCCGAGTCCTGGACCATTTTCTGCTCGAAGGCCCGCAGGGCGCCCACCACTTCCTCGTAGCCGCTGGGCCGGTCCTCCGGCCGGAAGGCTTGCAAGGACATCACGAGGTCGGAAAGCCCCGGCGGCAGCCCCCCGACCAGGCGGGCCGGATCGGGCGGCATCTGCCCGGCCAGCCGGGACTGGCGGATTTCCGCCGGCGAGAAGCCCACGCCGGGAACCCGGCCGGTGAGCAGGCGGTGGACGATGGCGCCGACGCTGAACAGGTCGGCCCGCCAGTCGGTCTCCCCCCCCGCCAGCACTTCGGGCGCGGCGTAGACATACTCCTCGGGCAGCCAGATGTCCCCCCCGTCCAGACTGGCGGCAAGCCCGAAGTCCGCCAGCTTGATGTTGCCCTCGATGTCGAGCAGCACATTGCGCGGGGTGAGGTGGCGGTGCTCGAGTTCCTGGCGGCGGACGGCGCCCAGGGCGCGGGCCAGGGCCAGGCCGCAGCGGAGCGCGAAGCGGGGATCGCGGCTCTCGCCCATCTTGTCCAGCCATTGGGCCAGGTCGCCGCCGGCCAGATACTGCATGACCACGTAGGCCTGGCTTTCCTCGACCCCGCAGGAATAGATGGGCACCACATTGGCATGGGTGACGGCGGCCGCCCGGCGCGCCTCGGCCAGAAACGCCTCGCAGCGCGGGTCGCGCGCGGCCAGAACCTTCACCGCCACCTCGCGGTCGAGGGTGGGATCGAGCGCCCGGTAGACGGTGAGCCGAGCCCGCTCGGCGATGGGCTCCTCGAGGGTGATGCCCGCGAAGACCCGCGGCACAATCACCTCGGCCCCGCAGGCCGGACAGTCGATGCGGGTAAATGGATGGACTTCCGTGACATCCATTTTCTGCCCGCAGCCGGGGCAGTGAATCTTCACCGTGTGTTCGTGGTCGGCCATGCGATCCCCACTGGAAAATGCCCGCAGTTTCGCGCTGCGGGCGGGAGTGTGCCCGATAAGATACCCGCGAAACCTTCCGATTTCGACTTGCAGAACGACCAATCCCACCTAGATTATTGCTCGCCGTCGCGAATGGTTTACCCAGACCCCATCGTCTAGAGGCCTAGGACACCGGGTTTTCATCCCGGCAACGGGGGTTCGAATCCCCCTGGGGTCGCCATTCATCCTCCCTTCCCCCCTCCTCTCCTTCGTTTTCCCGGTTTCTGCTGGCGAGTCTCGCGCGTCGCATTTGCCTGCGTGGCGTGCTATGTTGGTAGCTCGGACCACGGCCCACTCGCCCGAACGAAGGAACTCCTTGATGAGCAAGCTGCTTTTCGCCGCCCTGTCGATTTCCCTGCTTTGCGGAACCCGCGCCCCGGCCCAGTTCACCGACAGCGTCGTGGCCCGGGTGCAGGAAGAGATCATCACCGCCTTCCGCATCTACGAGGAGAGCCTGCGCCAGGAGCAGCTCATGCGGCGGGAAATGTCCGGCCCCGAGCTGGACAAGGCCCTGGCCACCCTGCGCCGACACACGGGTGCCCGCCTGATCGAGCAGGAATTGATCTACGCGGAATTCCAGTCCCTCGGCGCCGAGGTGCCCGGCTCGCTGGTCCAGCAGCGTCTGGACCTCTTCGTCAAGGAGCAGGCGGGCGGCAACCGCGCCACCTTCGAGACCATGCTCGAAGGGCAGGGGCTGACCCTGCGGCAGTTCACCGACAAGTTGAGACGGGCCCTGGCCGTCGAGCTGCTGGTGCGCGAACGGGTGAGCCGGAACATCGAGATCACCCCCGCCGAGGTGCAGGCCTACTACGCCGCCAACCAGGCGGAATTCGCCCAGCCGGAGCAGGTGCGCCTGGAAACCATCGTCATCCGCGGGGGCGACAAGGAACCGGCCAAGCTGGACGAGACCGTGGCCAAAGTGCAGGCGGAACTCGCCGCCGGCAAACCCTTCGCCGATGTCGCCCGCGCCCATTCCGAGGACAGCTTCGCCGAGCAGGGCGGCGACCGCGGCTGGCAGGAAACCACCAAGTACGGGGAGGCCCTGCGCGGGATTCTCACCACCCTCGCCCCCGGCACCATCCGCCAGGAACCGCTCAAGCTGGGGGCCGACGTCTACATCCTCCGGCTGGCCGGACGCCGGGGCGGCGGCATCCCCGCCCTGGACGGCGAACTCCAGGAGAAAATCCAGGACTTCCTCGCCCGCAGGGAGGAAACCACCCGCTACCGCGACTTCGTCGCCACCCTGCGGCGCAAGTACCACGTCAAAATCTTCGACCGCGACCTGGCCGAGTTCTGGGAATCGCGCTAGAACCAACGGAAGGCGACGCGAATGAGAATCCTGGTCACCGGAACTGCTGGCTTCATCGGCTTCCACCTGGCCCGCCGCCTCCTGGCGGAAGGCCACGAGGTCGTCGGAATCGACAACTTCAACGACTACTATCCGGTGAAGCTGAAGGAGGACCGGCACCGGCTCCTCGAAGCCCTGCCGGGCTACCGGGGCGAACGGCTCGACCTGACCGAGGGCGAGCGCCTGGCGGCTCTCGTCCGGGACTGGCGGCCCGCCGCCGTCTGCAATCTGGCGGCCCAGGCCGGCGTGCGCTATTCGCTGACCAACCCGCACGTCTACCAGAAGGCCAATCTCGAAGGCTTCCTGAACATTCTCGAAGCCTGCCGCCACGCCGACCCCCAGCCCCGCCTGGTCTACGCCTCGAGTTCCAGCGTCTACGGCGGCAACACCAAGCTGCCCTTCAGCGAGAGCGACCGGGTGGACACGCCGATCAGCCTCTACGCGGCCACCAAGAAGGCCAACGAGCTGATGGCCCACTCGTACAGCCATCTCTTCGGCATGCAGACCATCGGCCTGCGCTTCTTCACCGTCTACGGTCCCTGGGGACGGCCCGACATGGCCATGTGGATCTTCACCGACGCCATGCTCAAGGGCAAGCCCATCAAGGTCTTCAACCACGGCCAGATGAGCCGGGACTTCACCTATGTGGACGACATTGTCCAGGGCCTCTGCGGCGCCCTGTTCGCGCCGGGACTGGACAACTACGAGATTTTCAACCTCGGCAACCACCGGTCGGAAAACCTGCTGGACATGATCGGCCTGCTCGGGCGGACCCTGGGCGTCGAGCCGAAGATGGAATTCCTGCCGATGCAGGACGGCGACGTGCCCGCCACCTACGCCGACGTGGCGAAGGCGCAGGCCAAGCTCGGCTTCTCCCCCACCACCCCGATCGCGGCCGGCATCCCCGCCTTCGTCGAGTGGTACCGGGAATATCACGGCATCTGATGGCCCGGCGGGCGCCGGCCCGCCGACAACGGAGGACAATCCCGATGAGAGCGCTGATTACCGGCGGGGCCGGCTTCGTGGGTTCCTGGCTGGCGCGCGAGCTGCTGGCTCGCGGTACCGATGTGCTGGTGCTGGACGACCTGTCCACGGGCCGCTACGAGAACCTCGAGGAGATCGAGGACGGGCGGCGGCTCGAACTGGTGGTGGACACCGTGAACGACCCCGCCATCGTCAACGAGTGCGTGAAACGGGTGGACCAGGTGTTCCACCTCGCCTCGGCGGTCGGGGTCCGGCTCATCATCGAGCAGCCCGTGCGCACCATCGAGAGCATCGTCGGCGGCACCGACGTGGTCCTGCGGGCCTGCGCCCGCTACCGCCGCCCGGTGCTCATCACCTCCACCTCCGAAGTCTACGGCAAGGGCAGCAAGATTCCCTTCTCGGAAGAGGACGACCGGATCATGGGGGCCACCACCAAGCGGCGCTGGAGCTATGCCTGCGCCAAGGCCCTGGACGAGTTCCTGGCCCTGGCCCACTGGTACGAGTCGCGCCTGCCGGTGGTCATCGCCCGCATGTTCAACACCGTCGGCCCGCGCCAGACCGGGCAGTACGGCATGGTGGTCCCCACCTTCGTCCGCCAGGCCCTCCGCAACCAGCCCGTCACCGTCTACGGCGACGGCCAGCAGAGCCGCTGCTTCGGCCATGTGCAGGATATCGTGGGCGGGCTGGCCGACCTCCTGGCCTGCCCCGGGGCGCGCGGCGAAATCGTCAATCTGGGCAACAACCAGGAAGTGACCATCCGCGAACTGGCCGAGCGGGTCTGCCAGCTCGCGGGCAGTTCCTCGGAAGTGGTTCTCATCCCCTACGACCAAGCCTACGGCGAGGGCTTCGACGACATGCGGCGGCGGGTGCCCGATCTGAGCAAGGCGGGCCGCCTCATCGGCTACCAGCCCCGCCGCCAGTTGGACGCCATCCTCGAGGACGTCATCGACTTCGAACGCCGGCAACTGGGCGACGCCAAACGGAACCCGTGAGATGCCCCTCCCGCAGAACATCGTCTCGCTGCCGCCCAACGGGGCGCGCCACCTCGCCGAAACCGAAGGCCTGACCGCGCCCGACTGGGTGGCCTGCTGCGACCCCGAGGGCCGGCGGCTGGGCTCCGGCGGCGGCACGGTGCATGCCCTGCTCGCCGCCTGGCGCGAAACCGGGGCCGGGCAAGCCTTTCCGGACTGGCTGCGCGCCGCGCCCCGGATGGTGATCCACGCGGGCGGCCTCTCCCGGCGGCTGCCCGCCTACGCGGCGGCGGGCAAGGTGTTCACCCCCATGCCCGTGTGGCGCTGGTCGCGCGGCCAGCGCCTGGACCAGTCCCTGCTCGATCTCCAGGCCGAGTTCTCCGCCCGGGTGTTCGAGCGCGCCCCGGCGGGCATCGTCGCGGGCGTGGCCAGCGGCGACGTGCTTCTCCGCTGCCCGAAAATCCCCGAACTCCCCCCCGGCGACATGGTCGCCCTCGGCCTCTGGGTCTCCTCCGAGCGCGCCTCCCGCCACGGGGTCTTCTTCTGCGACCGGCGCCCGCCCCACACTCTCCGCTTCTTCCTCCAGAAACCCAGCCCGGCGACCATCGACGCGCAGGCCCGCAATCGGCTCTTCCTGATCGATTCCGGATTCTGGCTGCTCTCGGAACGCGCCCTGCGCGCCCTCTTCGCCAAATGCGGGGTGGATTTCGACCGGCCGGACGGGGACCCGCAGTTCCACGAACTCTACAGCGACTTCGGCCTGGCCCTGGGCCCCGAGTCGCCGGTGACCGACCCCGCAATCAACGGGCTCGACGCCGCCGTCTGCCCCCTCCCCGACGCCGGGTTCCACCATTTCGGCTCGGGCCGCGACCTCATTTCCTCGACCCTCGAACTGCAGAACCTGGTGGTGGACCAGCGCCGGCACGGCGGAACCTCCTGCCGCCATCCCTCGGTCTTCATCCAGAACGCCAAGGTGGCCGCCCGTCTCTGGGCCTCCCAGGCCAACATCTGGATCGAGAACACCGCCATCGGCGGCCACTGGACACTCTCCCGCGACCATATCCTCACCGGCATTCCCGACAACGACTGGGAACTGCACCTCCCCCCCGGCGCCTGTCTGGACATGGTGCCGCTCGCGGACGGGCGCGTGGTGCCCCGCGTCTACGGCATGGACGACGAGTTCCGCGGCCCGCTGGGCGACCCCGCCACCCTCTGGCTGGGCCGCCCCGCCGCCCAGTGGCTCGCCGAGCGCGGGCTGGACGGAGCCGCCGCC
>LVAZ01000259.1 GCA_001603055.1 Victivallales bacterium Lenti_02 | reverse complement strand
CTGCGCGACACCGCCACCCTCACCGCCCGCGCCTTCGTCCACCACGACGGCCAAATCACCGCCTCCGAACCCGTCGCCGCCACCTACGAGGCAATCCGCCTCGACCCCGATGGCATTTTCCTCAGCGACCTCGAGGAACAGGACCTCGACGCCTACCTGAACTGCTGGCGCAAGGACACCAACCACACGGGCGCTCCCATCCGCATCGACGGCAAAACCTACCCCCGGGGCATTCTCCTCCATCCCCGCGAAACCCCCGACGGCGGTCGGGCCACCGTGACCTACAACCTCGCCGGCGAACTCGCCAACGCCGCCCGCTTCACCGCCACCATCGGCATCGACGACGCCATGCACGTCCACAACCGGGGCTCCGCCACCTTCGTCGTCGAGCTGTTCCGCAACGGAGCCTGGCAGCAGGTCTTCGCCAGCGACATCCTCCGCCTCGGCGACCCGCCGGCCACCATCGATCTCGACATCGCCGGGGCCGAACGCATCCGCCTCGTCACCACCGATGCCGGCGACGGCATCGCCTGCGACCACGCCACCTGGGCCAACCCCCTCCTCCTCCCCCGCTGATCCCAGCGGCCGACCCCGAGGCGGAAAGAATTCCCATTCCAGCCCGAAGAGGCGAATGGCGGTCGCCGAACTTTTCTTTCATCTGGGTTGACGTCGCGTTGTTGGTTGCATATCTCTTCTGCCGTAGGCAGAGCCTGTTATAGAGACAAGAGATGCAACGCGAAGCGAAAGCGGTTCGACGTTGCGAGCGTGCCAAGGAAAGTTGGCCTTGCGTCTTGACGTATATACAAAAGGAGTATACATTGTCCTATGAAGTTCACTTGGAATGAAACCAAGTGTCACGAGAACATCGTGAAGCACGGGCTCGACTTCGCTGACGTTCCAGAGATGTTCGACGGCCCCATGCTGGTCCAACTTGACACGCGGTACAACTACGGTGAAGATCGCTGGATTGGCATGGGTTGGATTCGATGCCTAGTCGCTGTAGTCGTCTACGTCGAAAGGGACAATCAAGACACCATCCGGATCATATCCGCGCGAAAGGCCACCCGCTATGAAAGACACTGCTTCCAAAACCGAATCCCGCACGGACTGGAGCCGCCTCCGGGAGATGTCTGATCGCGACATCGACTGTAGCGAAATCGCCGAACAGGGCCCCGATTTCTTCCGGAACGCGACCGTCCGGCTGCCCCTGCCCAAAAAGTCGGTCTCCATCCGCCTGGACCGGGATGTGCTCGAATGGTTTCAGGCGCAGGGGCGCGGCTACCAGACCCGCATGAACGCCGTCCTGCGCACCTACATGCAGGCACATTCCCGCTGACACGGAACCCATTTCGCCGCAATCGGCTGGGCGTTTCCCATGGGGCCCCGGCTCCGGAGTTGCCGCGCCCGGCCGGGAAAAGTCGCAAAATGGGCGGGGATGTGGCATGTTTTATCGGGCAGTTCCTAAGAATTTCCGCGTTGGCGCATTGTAGGAGGCGAGCGGGTGACGCCGCGAACTGCACCCCTGTTCTGGGAAGTCCATCTCTGGAGCCGCAACCATGAAACATCTTCCGTTCCTCGTTCTGTCCCTGGCTTGCGCGGGCTGGGTCGGCGCCGGCCTGCCCGAGGACCGTGCCGCCGCCGAGAAGCTGATGCGCGACGGAAATTTCAAGGAGGCCCATGAGGCTTTCGCCAAACTCACCACCATGAAGCGCACGGACGCGCCGTATCTGGTGGGCGAGGACCTGCGGAATGGGGCGAGCTGCCTCCGGCGCCTCGGCGAGGAGCAGCGGCTCGACGAGTTCATCGAGGCCGCCGTCGCCGCCCAGCAGGACAACTGGCAACTGCTCGAAGCCGCCGCCAATCTCTACCGGGGGATCAACCCCTACGGCTTCATCGTGGGCGGAGTCTTCCAGCGGGGAGGTCATCGCGGCGGCGGCGAAGCGGCCAACTGCTACGAACGGAACCGGGTGCGGTCGCTCCAGCTCCTGCGCGATGCGGAACGCCTCGTCCGCGCCATCCCCGACCGGGCGGCCGCCGCCGGGTTCTACCGCAACTACGCGCAGAGCTATCTCCCTCCCCAGGCCTGGCGGATGCAGGTGCTGACCGATCTCGACACCCTGCCCGATCTCGAGTCCGGGCACTATCAGGAAGGCGGTGCCCGCAACGGCGCGCCGGTGGACGCCGAGGGCAATCCCGTCTTCCATCGGGTCCCGGCAAGCTGGGAAGAGGCCGCGACCGACGGCGAGCGCTGGCGCTGGCTCCTCGCCCAGTCCGAACAGCTCGACCCCGCCCAAGCCAACAACGCCCGGCTCGATTTCGCCCGTTTTCTGCACAGCCAGTTCGGGGTGCAGACCATGGCCCGCTACGGCTGGTTCTTCCAGATTCGCGACGAGGAGGGTGGCCCCCGCACCTACGATCTCCACACCCTGACCGTGGACGAGACCATCTGCCAGCTCGCCACCGGCATCCGCCGCCTGACCTTGCCCGAGGAATTCGCCTACATCCGCATCCTCGAAAAAATCGCCGACTCTCCCGACCAAGGGTACCAATACGAAGCGATTCGGTTGCTGGCGCAGATTTTCGAGAACCGCCGTCAGTATGACATGGCGGTCACTTGGTGGGAGCGGTTCAAGCCCATCCATCCGGATCACGCCGAGGAGCGTATCCGCCAGATTCTCGGCAACTGGGGCCAGTTCGAGCGGCTCCAGTCCCAGCCCGCCGGACGGCCCGCCACCGTCGATTTCCGCTTCCGCAACGGCAAGTCCGTCCGCTTCACCGCCCGCCGGGTGGACATGGAGCGCCTGCTGGCCGACGCCATGGCCCACGTCAAGGCCAAGCCCGAACGCCTGGACTGGAATCAGCTTCAACTGGAGAATGCCGCCAACCGCATTCTCCAGGAGGATCAGGCCAAGTACCTGGGCGAGCAGGTGGCCGAATGGACCCTGGCCCTCGAACCCCGGCCCCACCACTTCGACCGCCGCATCACCGTCACCCCCCCCCTCCGCGAGGGCGGCGTCTACCTGCTCGAAGCCGCCATGGCGGACGGCAACAGCAGTTTCGTGCTGGTCCAGCTCGATGCTCTGGCCGTCGCCCGCAAACAGCTCGACGGCAAGGTGCTCTACTACGTGGCCGACGCCCTCACCGGCGCGCCCGTCCAGGCCCGCCTCGACTTCTTCGGCTACAGGCAGGAATGGATTCCCCGGACCAGAAAGCACACCATCGAATTCCGGGAATTCACCGCCGAGTCCGGCGCGGACGGGCAGTTGGTGCTCGGCCCCGACCGGCTGCTGCCCAACTACCAATGGCTGACCACCGCCCGCGCGGGCAAGCGTCTCGCCTGGCATGGCTTTTCCCACTTCGGCTTCGGCCAGCGCCATGATCCCGACTACAACGAGGTCAAGACCTTCGTCATCACCGACCGCCCCGTCTACCGGCCCGAGCATCAGGTCCAGTGGAAGGCCTGGGTCCGCCATGCCAAGTACGACCTCGAGGACACCAGCGATTTCGCCGGGAAGACCTTCTGGGTGGAAATCCGCAACCCCCGCGACGAGCGTCTGTTCGGCGAGCAGGTGGTGGCCGACGAGTACGGCGGGCTGAAGGGCGAGCTGACCCTCAAGGAGGACGCCGCCCTCGGGGTCTACCAGATCGTCATTCGACGCGACCACGAGAACGGCATTCATGTCGGCGGCGGCAACTTCCGGGTCGAGGAATACAAGAAACCCGAGTTCGAGGTGACGGTCGAGGCCCCGGCCGAGCCGATCAAGCTGGGCGACAAGGTGGAGGCCAAGATCACCGCCAAATACTACTTCGGCGCGCCGGTGACGCAGGCCACGGTGAAGGTGAAGGTGATGCGCTCGGCCCACGACGCCCGCTGGTATCCGGTCATGCTCTGGGATTGGTTCTACGGCGGCGGCTACTGGTGGTTCGGCTACGACTACGACTGGTATCCCGGCTGGGCGAGCTGGGGCTGCCCCCGCCCAATCTTCTGGTGGTGGCACCGGCCCTCGCCCCCGCCCGAGTTGGTGCTCGATACCGAAATG
>LVAZ01000258.1 GCA_001603055.1 Victivallales bacterium Lenti_02 | reverse complement strand
CTTTCTGGCGGTGGCGGTGGATACGGACACCCTGTGGGGCTGCATCGGCGGGCTGGACCGGGAGGTCGAGCCGTTCCGGGAGGTGCCGCGCCCAGGGGGGAGCGCCGCGAAGTGGGGCGATCTGGTGATCGGCAACCTCATGCAGATTCGCCCGTTCAACGGCTGGATGGCGCGTTTCCGGGTCTACGACCGGGCGCTTTCCATGGAGGAAATGGCCGCCCTCGCCGCCGCCGACCGGGCGGATGCCGCCAAGTCGGGCATGGCGCTCCTGCAACCCCGTCCGGCGACGGTTCGCCCCCCGTTTTTCCGCCATTCCGCCATTCCCTTCTCGACCCGCTGGCAGCGCCCGCAGGCCCTCGAGGTGATGGACGCCTTCCATGCCACCGACTGTCTCTGGGTCTACGGGAACAAACCGGACTACGCCGCCGCCGTCCAGGCGACCGGGCGCCGCTATCAGGGCGCCATGCACGGGCTCCAGGGATTGGAGAAGGCGACCACGGAAAAGACCGCCGCCGGCGATCCCTCCGGCCGGCACGAGGATCTCGACGGCAACAAGAACATGCCCCGCTGGATGGTCACCTTCAGCCCGAGACATTTCACCGGCTGCTGCAATCATCCCGCCTTCCGGGACATCTTCTTCGCCGACGCCAAAGCCTATGTGGAGATGGGCGTGGACATGATCCATGTGGACGATTCGGCTATGAACGCCTCCTGGGTGAAGGATGCGGGCGTTTGTTTCTGCGACCATTGCCGGGCCGGGTTCCGCGAGTTCCTCCGCACCCGCCGCGCACCCGCCGAGTTGCGCGAGCTGGGCGTCGCGGACATCGCCGCCTTCGACTACCGCGACCACCTCCGGACCACCGGCATCCCCGATGCGGCCACCTACCGCAAGGAGTTCAACAACCTGCCGCTGACGCCGGATTTCATCGCCTTCCAGACGGAAAGCATGCGCTCCTTCTACCGCGAACTCCGCGCCCGCCTCGACCAATGGTCGCCGGACAAGCATATCGCCGTGTCGGTCAACGAACTCCTGCCCCTGCCGGTCGCCGACCGCCACGGCCGCCTGTACCATGCCGACCTCGTCGATTTCTACCACGGCGAGGCCTACGACCGCACCTTCGCCGTGAATCTCACCGCCAACAAGACCGCCGAGGCCCTCGGTCTGCAGAACATCTCGACCCCCGTTCTCCAGGGCGTGGCCGACGGGGCGCGCAGCCTGGCCCTGGCCTACGCCCTGGGCCAGTTCCAACTGGTGCCCTGGGATGTGTACATGGGGTCCGACGAAACCGGCAGCATCCCGCGCTACAACGGCAGCCGCGAGGATTTCGGCAGCTACTACGACCTGATCCACTCCCGGCCGCAGCTCTTCGACACGGCCCGCAGCCTCGCGGCGGTCGGGGTGCTGGTGAACGCGGACCTCGCGGAGACCCCGCCGACGACGCGCCTCTGCGAAGAGCTGGCGGCGCGGCAGATTCCCTTCCATCTCATCGTCGCCGCCACCCGCCAGGCGCGGATTCCCCTCCGCGCCGACGATCTGCGCGGCCTGCGCGTGCTGATCGCTCATAGTCCCCTCGATAGTCTGGCCGAAGAGGACCGCGCCACCCTCGAATCCGTGTTGGCCGAGCGCCGCCTGCGCGTGGTCGGGCCGGAGGTGGATTGGGCCGCTTTCCTCGCCGCCCGGGGGCTGGACGCGCTGCGTTTCGAGGGGCCGCCGGGAGTCTATCTGTTCCCCCGCCAGGCCGCCGACGGCCGGGTGCTCATCCATCTGGTCAACTGGAACATTGTCCCGGGGACCGACCGGCCCGAGAGCTATCGTTTCGTCACCGTCGCCCTGCGCCGCTGGGGTGCAGTCGGCAAGGCCACCTACTGGCGACCGGGCGCGGAGCCGGTCGAGCCGACGGTCGAGCCCCATGCGGAATTCGTCCGTTTCACGCTTCCGCAGCTCGATACCTGGGGCATTCTCGAACTGACCCCGCAGTAGCAAGGCACAGCGTATGAATAGCTGGTTCAAAGACGCGAAACTGGGCATCTTCCTGCATTGGGGACTCTACAGCGTCGCCGCCGGGGAATGGAACGGCAAAGCCATCCGGCCGGGGTCGTACGCCGAACAGATTGGTCTCCAGTTCAAGATACCCAACCGCGAGTACGAGCAGTTGGCCGCGCGGTTCTCGGCTCCGGCCTTTGACGCCGACGAATGGGTGGCGCACGCCCTGGCGGCGGGGGCGAAGTACATGGTGCTGACGGCGAAGCATCAGGACGGGTTCTGCCTGTTCAAGACCAAGGCGACGGCCTACAACAGCGTCGAGGCCACGCCCTTCGGCCGGGACGCGGTGGGGGAACTTGCCGCCGCCTGCCGGCGGGCCGGCCTCCGCTTCGGCATCTACTACTCACACGCCCGCGACCACCATCAGGCCGGGGCGAACTGGAACGAGCATGGCAACACCTGGGATTTCCCGCCCCAGTCCGAGGCCGATTTCCGCGCCTACTTCCAGGGGATCGCCCTGCCGCAAGTCGAGGAATTGTGCACCAACTACGGGCCGCTGGCGGTGCTCTGGTTCGATGTGCCCTACCGGATTCCCGCCGATCTTTCCCAAACTCTCCGGCAGAAGGTCAAGAGTTTGCAGCCCGAATGCCTGGTCAACAGCCGCATCGGCAACGGCATGGGCGACTACGAATGCTGGCCGGACAACCGCTACGCCGAGCAGGAGACGAGCGGGCTCTGGGAATGCTGCCTCACCATGAACGACACCTGGGGCTACTCGAAGCACGACCGCAACTACAAGCCCCCGGAGGAAATCGCCCGGATTCTCCGCGCGGTGAACCGCTACGGCGGCAATCTGCTGCTGAACGTGGGGCCGACCGGCGAGGGGGCCTTCCCGCCGGAGGCCGTGGCGACGCTCGAATTCCTCGGCGATGAATCCTCGAAAAGGTGAACAGGGGAGACCTCGGATGACCGCTTCCGGAACGCAACTGCGCGACCAGGAATACAAAGGCACCAAGAGGGTGTTTCAGAACTCACCGGGGCAAGCACAAGGCTCGCTCAAGCTGAACGCCCTGCTAGCCGGGGAATGGGGTATTCCAACACTCCTATTCGCAGGGCATTTTTCTCGACCGTGCCGGAACCCGTGCCAACCAATCGCGTGGAGCGGTCGCGTCCTCGCGACCACCCGTCCCGCGCCATGCCTACCCGAGTCGTTGGCCGGGGCG
>LVAZ01000257.1 GCA_001603055.1 Victivallales bacterium Lenti_02 | reverse complement strand
TACGACCACGCGGGCCTGTGGCTCGCCATCGCCCCCCCGCCGGCGGCCGGCCCGGCCATCGAGTTCTCCAGCCGCAAACCGGCCCGGGCGGGCGGGTTCGAGATGGAAGTGGCCAACGGGAGCCTGGTCCTGCGCACGGACCTTCCCCACGGCTTCCAGCGCGGCATTCAGTGTTTCTTTGCCAACGAGGTGCGTGGAGTGAAAGGAGCTTTGGAGATGACCGAGGGTTTCCGCTACAACCAGGCCTTCACCGGCGTGGTCCGCTACCGCGAATTCGGCGCCAAGGGCGACGGCAAGACCGACGACATCGACGCCATCGTCGCGGCCCATGCCTTCGCCAATCAGCACGGGCTCCCCGTGCGGGCCGACGAGGGCGCCACCTACTACATCGGCGGCAAGGACCGGACGGCGGTCATCCAGACCGACACCGACTTCGGCACCGCCGCCTTCATCATCGACGACACCGCCGTCGAAAACCGCGGCAGCAACGTCTTCCTGGTCCGCTCGAATCTGGAATCCTTCCGGCTCGAAGGCGTCACCACCCTCCGCAGGAACCAGGCGAAACTCGACGTGGCCTTCCCCGCGACCTGCATGGTCAGCGTCACCAACTCGAATGTCAAACACTACATCCGCTACGGGGCCAACCGCAACAACGGCTCCGCGCAGACGGATGTCTTCATCGTCGACCGGGACGGCAACGTGGACATGGACGCGCCGATCATCTGGGACTTCGACCAGATCACCGCCATCACCGCCCAGCCCCTGGACGAGACGACCCTGACCATCGCCGGCGGGCGCTTCACCACCATCGCCAACGCCGCCGAATCGAAATACACCTACTACGGGCGGGGCATCGCGATCCGGCGCTCGAACGTGGTCGTGGACGGCCTCGAGCACCGGGTCACCGGCGAGGGGGAACAGGGCGCGCCCTACGGCGGCTTCATCAACATCGGCAGTTGCGCCTACGTGACCGTCCGCAACACCGTCCTCACCGGCCGCAAGACCTACCGGACCATCGGCGCGGCCGGAGTCCCCGTCTCCATGGGCAGCTACGACATCTCCATCAACCGCGCCCTCAACGTGTCCTTCGTCAACTGCAGCCAGACCAACGACATCAAGGACGGCAAATACTGGGGCATCATGGGGTCGAACTACTGCAAGAATCTGCTGTTCGACGGCTGCTCCTTCTCCCGCTTCGACGCCCACATGGGCGTGGCCAACGCCACCATCCGCAACTCGACCCTCGGCCATGTGGGAATCAACGCCATCGGCAGCGGCACCTTCACCGTCGAGAACACCACCATCTACGGCAGAAACCTCATCAACCTGCGTTCCGACTACGGCAGCACCTGGCAGGGCGAATTCATCTTCCGCGACTGCGTCTTCATCCCCGCCTGCGGCCGCCCCACCAGCGCCACCCTGGTCGCCGGCTCCTATTCCGGCCAGCACGACTTCGGCTACACCTGCCACATGCCGGAACGCATCATCTTCGAGAATCTCCGCATCGACGACTCGAACCACCCCGAGAACTACCAGGGTGCCGCCATCTTCGCCAACTTCAACCCGCGCCGGACCGACGAGTCGTACGAGGAGAAGTATCCCTACGTCATCACTCGGGAAGTCATCCTGAAGAACGTGACCACCGCCAGCGGCAAGCCCCTCAGGCTCAGCGACAATCCCTTCATGTTCAAGGACGTGAAGGTGACCGCAGGCGGGAACTGAGCAAGCCCGCCTTGGCCGGCGAGCCCCCGACCCGGCCAAGGCCCGCCCTCAGACGGACCCGGGGCGGAAAACACACCGCCCCTGGAACCGAGAGGTTCCAGGGGCGGCGGGGAAATGGTCGGGACGAGAGGATTTGAACCTCCGACTTTTTGACCCCCAGTCAAACGCGCTAACCAGGCTGCGCTACGTCCCGAGGCATAGGATTTTCAACGATGGCGTACCATAGCCCGCCGCAGGCGTCAGAGCAAGCCATTTCGGCACAAAAGCGTGCCTATTCGCCCAATTCTTTGGCGAGCAGCCGCTCGGCCTCTTCGGCCCGGATCGCGCCAAGCAGTTCGTCCAGGCTCCCTTCCATGATGCTGGGCAGGTCATGGAGCGTGATGTTGAAGCGATGGTCGGTGACGCGGTTCTGGGGATAATTGTAGGTGCGAATGCGCTCGCTGCGGTCGCCGGTGCCGATCTGGCCGCGCCGTTCGGCGGCGTTTTTGGCGTCCTCCTCCTCCTGGAGCTTCTCGAGCAGGCGCGAGCGGAGGATGCGCATGGCGATCTCGCGGTTGCGGTGCTGGGATTTTTCCTGCTGGCTGGCGACCATGACCCCGGTGGGGATATGGGTGATGCGCACGGCCGAGTCGGTCGTGTTCACGCATTGCCCTCCCGGGCCGGAGGAGCGGTACACATCCATGCGCAGGTCCTCGCTGCGGATTTCGATGTCCACTTCCTCGGCCTCGGCCAGCACGGCCACGGTGACTGTGGAGGTGTGGATGCGGCCGCTCGTCTCGGTGCTGGGGACGCGCTGCACGCGGTGCACGCCGCTTTCGAGGTGCATCTCGGACCAGGCGGTGTCGCCCTGGATCGAGAAGGAGACGTTCTTGAGCCCGCCCACCGCGTTCTCGGCGATGTCGAGAATCTCGATTTTCCAGCCGCGGTCCTCGGCGAACCGGGAATACATGCGGAACAGGTCGCCGGCAAAGAGACCGGCCTCGTCGCCGCCGGCGGCGGGCCGGATTTCGACGATGACGTTGCGCCCCTCGTTTGGGTGGGGCGGCAGGATCAGGGTCTTGATTTCCCGCTCCAGCCGCTCGGCCCGGACCTCGATCTCCGCGATGTCGTTCTCGATCACCTCGCGGAATTCCGCGTCCTGCTCGCTGTCCAGCAGCTCGCGGTTCCCGGCCAGCTCCTCCTGGGCCTTCTCGTTGTCCGACCACGCCGTCAGCAGGCGCTTGAGTCGCTGGTACTCCCGGTTCAGGGCCTGGTACTGGCCCTGCTTGCTGGGCGAGAAGGTGAAGGCGGCAATGGCCTGCTCGACTTCCCGGAAGCGGTTGGTGGCGTTGGCGATGTAGGTGTCGAGTTTCACGTTCGGAACGGGTCCCTGTGAGGCCGCCAAGGCATTCATCGGTGGCACAGACGGACCACCCCCGCCCGCAGGCGATGGGTGGTCCGGAAAAAGCGGAAGCGCCGGACCCTGCCGCCGAGACGGCGGCAGAGCCCGGAATCATGGCTACTGGAGGTTGTAGCGGCGACGGAAGCGGTCCACGCGGCCCTCGGTGTCGACCAGCTTGGCCTTGCCCGTGTAGAAGGGATGGCACTTGGCGCAGATGCCGACCTTGGCCTCGCGGACGGTGGACATGACATGGTACTGGGCGCCGCAGGCGCAACCCACCACGCACTCGACGTACTTGGGATGGATGCCGTCTTTCATTTCGTCGTCAGATCCTTTGGCTTATGGCCAGCCCCGCTTGGGTAGGGACCGGCGGCTTCAAGAACGATACTTCACGCCCCGGTGGCGCAAGTGTTCATCAGATTTCCTGGAGGGCTTCCTTCCGGCTGAGCCGGATGCGCCCGCGCTGGTCGACGTCCACCACCTTGACGGTGACGACGTCGCCGACCTTGCAGATGTCCTCGACCTTCTGCACCCGGTAGTCGGCCATCTCCGAGATGTGGAGCAGGCCGTCCTGGCCGGGGAGAATCTCGACGAAGGCGCCGAAGTCCTTGATGGTCTGGACCACGCCGCGGTAAATCTTGCCGATTTCGACTTCGGCGACCACGGCGTCGACTTCCGCCTTGACCTTGGCCAGCATTTCGGCGCTGGTGGTGAAGAGGTGGACGGAGCCGTCGTCCTCGATGTTGATCTGGGCGCCGGTGCGGTCGGTGATGCCGCGGATGACCTTGCCGCCGGGGCCGATCAGGGCGCCGATCTTCTCGGGGTTGATCTTCATGGTGAAGACCTGGGGCGCGTACTTGCTGAGTTCGGCGCGGGGCTTGTCGAGGCAGGCGGCCATGCTCTCGTGAATCTTGGCGCGCGCCTCCTTGTTCTGGAGCATCGCCTCGTACATGCCGTCGAGGTCCAGGCCGGCGATCTTGAGGTCGAGCTGGAAGCCGGTGATGCCCTTGTGGGTGCCGGCCAGCTTGAAGTCCATGTCGCCGTAGTGGTCTTCGGCGCCGAGAATGTCGGTCAGGAACACGCGCTTGCCGTTCTCGCCGGTCACCAGACCGACGGAGATGCCGGCCACGGCGTCCTTGACCGGCACGCCCGCATCCATCAGCGCCAGGCTGGCGCCGCAGATGCTGGCCATGGAGGAGGAGCCGTTCGAGCCGAGGATGTCGGAGACGCAGCGGATCGCGTAGTCGAATTCCGGCACGGGCACCACATGGGCGACCGAACGCTCGGCCAGGGCGCCGTGCCCGACCTCGCGGCGGCCGGGCCCCATGATGCGGCCGGTTTCGCCGACGCTGAAGTTCGGGAAGTTGTAGTGGAGGAAGAACTGCTTGCTCTTCTCGCCGCCGGTGATGGCGTCGGAGTTCTGCGATTCGCTGGAGGGGCCGAGGGTGACGGTCACCAGGGCCTGGGTCTCGCCGCGCTTGAAGAGGGCGCTGCCGTGGGTGCGGGGCAGGACGCCCACTTCGCACTCGATGGGCCGCAGGTCGCGCAGGCCGCGGCCATCCATGCGCTTGCCCTCCTCGAGGGCCAGACGCCGGATTTCGCGGTGGGTGATCTCCTCGAAGGCGCCCTTGAAGTTCGGGGTACCTTCGGCACCCTCGAAGTCGGCATCGAGGGCCTCGACCATTTCATCGTACAGGGCGCCGAGGGCGGCGTAGCGCTCGCTCTTGCCGGGCAGGAAGGCGGCGCCGGCCAGCTTGTCCCCGCACCAGGCGGCGACCTTGTCCACCAGCGACTGGTCGACCAGGCTCAGCTTGGGCTGCTTCTTGGGCTTGTTGACCCGCGCGGCCAAATCCTGCTGGGCCGCGGCCATGGCGACCACGATGCGGTCGGCGAATTCCATGGCGGCCTTGAGGTCCTCCTCGGACACTTCCTTGGCCTTGCCCTCGATCATGATGGCCTTGCCGGGGATGCCGGCGTAGACCAGGTCGATGTCGCTGTCAACCATTTCGGCATGGGTCGGGTTGGCGATGAATTCGCCCTTGACCCGGCCGACCCGGAGGGCGCCGACGGGGCCGTGGAAGGGGATGTCGGAAACCATCAGGGCGGCGGAGGCGCCGAGGATGCTCAGCACGTCGGCCTCGTTCTGGCCGTCGGCGCTGAGGAGCTGGCCCATGATCTGGACATCGTCGATGAAGCCCTCGGGGAAGAGGGGCCGCAGGGGCCGGTCGGTCATGCGGGCGGTGAGGATTTCCTTCTCGCTCGGACGGCCTTCGCGCTTGAAGTAGCCGCCGGGGAACATGCCCGCCGCGCTGAAGCGCTCGCGGTAGTCCACCTGGAGCGGGAAGAAGTCCAGGCCCGGACGGGGGTCGGCGCTGCACGCGGTGACCAGCACCACGGTGTCGCCCTGCTGGACGGTGACCGCGCCGCCGGCCAGAAGAGCCAGTTTGCCGGTCTCGATGGTGACCTGGCGGTTGCCGCCCAGGTCGATGTGGATGGTTTCGATACTCATGTGAGAACCTTTCTCCCTGGAATCAGGGATTGCCGGTTTCGGCGGGCACGCCGGACGCCTGTCCAGGAGAAAAGTACGGGCTGAAAATCGCCGTTGCGGAAGACCGCGAGAGGGAGCTATGCGGAATTGCGGTAGAAGAGCTCGGACTGCCGGGGCCACACTCCCGCGCCCGAACGCTTGTACCGACCGAATTCCACATGCTTGGTCTCATGTCTCCGCACGAGGGCCAACCCTTGTGCTTTTCTCCCTTTCGAGCACCCTGTACCCGAATGAAAAAACAGAGGGAACCGGACCGAAACCGCAGGCCCGGCCCCCCGTTTGCCTCGCGCCTAGCGGCGCAGCTTGAGGCGATGGATGATCTCGATGTACCGTTCGTGCGAACGGCTTTCGAGATACTTCAGCAGCTTGCGCCGACGGTTGACCATGTTGATCAGGCCGCGACGGGTGCTGTGGTCTTTCTTGTGAATCTTGAGATGTTCGGTCAGCTCGGCGATGCGCTTGCTCAGAATCGCGATCTGAACCTCGCTCGAACCGACGTCCTTGTCGTTCACCGCGAACTCGCGGATCAGGGCGGTCTTTTCGTCTTTGTTCATGACTTTTCCCAATAGAGAGGTAGGTTGGATGTCGTCGGCTACCAGCGCGGCGCGGAAACCCGCATCCTGGCCAGAGGCCACGGCGAAAGTCACACAAGATACTGTCGCAACAGGCAAATGCAACCCCGGCAAAGACGGAAGGGCGAAGTCCCCGGTCGGCCGGGGGTCACCAAGCGGGGGGGGGGAAGCCGCACCCGGGTTTTCCGCTGCCGATGGCGATTCCGGTCCGATCCGGGTTGACCTTGGCCCTGGCGGGCATATGCGTCAACCTAAGGGCCATATGTCGTTCCATACCTC
>LVAZ01000256.1 GCA_001603055.1 Victivallales bacterium Lenti_02 | reverse complement strand
GGATTCCGGGGGGCGGGGGGGGCGAGTCTCGCGCCTATGGGCTATGCCCGGAAAAGGGTCACGCCCATTGCGCCGAATCCGGATTTCAGGGGAGGTGCAGGGTTTCGAGCAGGTCCAGTTGGCGGACTGCCGTGCCGGGGGCGAGGAGGGGGATGCGGCGGACGAGTTCGGCCAGCTTCTCCGGAGCGCGGATCACAATGCCCTTTTCCAGAGGCACCAGGAAGTCGTCGTGGTGGCAGGGGACGACCAGCCGGGCGGAGACGTTCCCGAAGACCCGTTCGAGGTAGCGCGGGGTCCGCTGCCAACCGCCCGCCCCGAGCAGCAGCACATCCACTTCGAGCCCGCGCAGGCAGTCGTCCTCGAGGTTGGCGCTGCCAAGGTCGAGAATCCGGTAGCCGCCGATCTCGAAAAGCACCGCGAAGGTGCCTCCTTCGAGGTATTCGGGAGCGGTGCGGGGGGGCGCCGGGGGCGGTGTCTCGTAGGTTCCCGCATAGGCCACGGTGCCGTTGTCCAGCAGCACATGGCGCGAGGCGAAGAACTGCACGGCGAAACCGGGGCGCTCGGCCCGGTCGCCCGCCGCCAGCACCACCAGCCGGTCGGGGGGCAGGCCGAAGGACTGGCAGACGCTTGCCGTGGTCCGCGAGCCGAAGACCTCGGCCCCGGTGTGCGCCGCCACCGCATGGGCGTCGGCCAGATGGTCCCAATGGCTATGGGAGATGACGATGCCCGTGGCCTGCGGGAAATAGCGCTTCGCCACCGCCGGATCGCAGAGCGGCTCGCGCCGCCGCGTCGCATAGGGGTCCAGCAGCACGGTCGTGTCCCCTGCGGCGAAGCGGAAGGCGTTCACACCCAGCCATTGCAGTTCCATGGGCAGTTCCTCGGTTGGATAACCGGGACAACATAGCCCCGGTGCCGACATGCGTCCGGTTCCGCAGGCCATTTCCTCAGGACGTTTCCGGGCCTCCCCGGAGGAGCTGGGCGAGGCGGGTCCAGCGGCGGCGGCTCTGGCTGCGGCCGACGGCGATGGCGAGGGCGCGCTGGGAACCGACCATGATGAGCAGTTTCCGCGCGCGGGTCATGCCGGTGTAGACCAGATTGCGTTCGAGCATGACGAAGTGCTGGGTGAGCAGGGGCATGAGGACCACGGGGAACTCGCAGCCCTGGGATTTGTGGACGGTGACGGCGTAGGCCAGGGCGATCTCGTCGGCGTCGGCCCATTCGTACTCGACCAGACCGGCGTCGAAGGCGACATGGAAGATGCGCTCGGCGTACTGGATGTCGTGGATGCGGCCGAGGTCGCCGTTGAAGACGCCCTTGTCGTAGTTGTTGACCGTCTGCATGACCCGGTCGCCGACCCGGAAGCGGTGTTCGCCGTGCTTGAATTCGGCACCCTTGGGGTTGAGGGCGTCCTGGAGGCGGGTGTTGAGGGTCTCGGTGCCGCAGCTTCCCCGGCGCATGGGGGCGAGGACCTGGATGTCCTCGCGGGGGTCGAAGCCGAAACTCTGCGGGATGCGGTCGGCGACCATGCGCACGATCACATCGGCCGCCTCCTCGGGAAGGTCCTTCTCGATCCAGTAGAAATCGGCGGGCTGGCCGCGGGGGACGGGGCGGATGTCCGGCAGGCGCCCGTGGTTGACGGCGTGGGCGTTGAAAATGATGCGTCCCTCGCCGCTCTGCCGGTAGATTTCGGTGAGCTGGGTGACGGGGATGCGGCCGGAGGCGATGAGGTCCTGGAGGACACTGCCGGGGCCGACGGAGGGGAGCTGGTCGCGGTCGCCGACGAGGACCACGCGGGTGCCCGCGCCCACCGCCCGGAACAGGCTGCACGCCAGGGAGACATCGAGCATCGAGACCTCGTCCACCACCAGCAGCTTGCAGGGCAGCGGCCGGTCGGGATCGTGCTGGAAGGAATAGCTGGCGGCGTCCCATTTGAGCAGACGGTGGAGGGTCTGGGCGGCGAGGGAGGAGGCCTCGGCCATGCGTTTGGCGGCGCGGCCGGTGGGCGCGGCCAGGGCGATGGGCAGATGCAGCCGCTGGGCCAGGGCCACGATCTGGCCGACCACCGTGGTCTTGCCCACGCCGGGGCCGCCGGTGATGATGCTGACCGGCGCCTGGAAGGCCCAGTCCACGGCCTGGCGCTGGGCCTCGTTCAGCCGCTGGTAGGCCGGCCCCGTATCGGCGGCGGGCAGCCGGACCGGCGGCAGGGGGCAGCGCAGCAGCACCTCGAGGGCCTCCGCCAGCCCCTGCTCCTCGACCAGCAGATTGTGCCGGTAGACGAACAGTCCCGGCGGGTCGCCCTGCGACTGGACCTCGACGGCCCGACCGGCCCGGCAGGCCCGTTCGAGCCCCTCGGCGGCGGCCTCCCCGGTCACCTCCAGAGTCTTGGCCGCCTCGACCAGCAGGGCCTCCCTGGGATAGCAGACATGGCCCGCCAGAGCGAGCTGGTCGAGCACATGCAGGATGCCCGCCGCCAGACGGCGCGGGTCGTCCTTGGCCAGTCCCAGCTTGCCGGCGATGCGGTCGGCGCTGAGAAAGCCGATGCCGCGCACCTCGGCGGCGAGCCGGTAGGGCGAGGTGCGCACCACCTCCGCCGCGCCCGCGCCGTACTGGTTGATGATCCGGGCGCAGAGGGCGCCGCCGATGCCCAGGCCCTGGAGAAAGACCAGCACGTCGCGCTGGCCCGCGTGCTCCTGCCAGGCCGCGCGGATTTCCTCGATCCGTTTCTTGCCGATGCCGGGCACCTCGCGCAGCCGCTCGGAGTAGTTGCCGAGAATGCGCAGGGTGTCGGTGCCGAAATGCTCGACGATGCGTTCGGCGTACTTCGGGCCGATGCCGGGGATCAGGCCGCTGGCGAGGTAGCGGCGAATCCCCTCCTCGGTGCTGGGCAGGACGGCGCGGAACTCGCGCACACGGAGCTGGCGGCCGTGGTCCTTGTGGTTTTCCCAGCGGCCCACCGCCTCGATTTCCTGGCCCTCGACGAGCCCCGCCAGCGGCCCGACCAGGGTGCGTTCCTGGCAGCCGTTTTCGAGCAGCTTGAGGACGGTGTATTCGCCGTCGGCGCTGCTGAAGAGGACGCGCAGCACCTCGCCGCGCAGGGTGTGTTCGAGCGCGGAGCCGGCCTGCGCTCCGTCGTCGTCCGCCGGTCGTTGGGGTTCCTGGTTCACGCTCCGTCGCCTGCCGTTGGAAGGGCCGTTCCGGGATGGCGCCGGCCGCTCCCCTACCATGCCTCCTCGCCGTCCGGGTCGCAACCCGCCTCCGCAAACGGGCGGGGCGGCGGGCAAAGCCCCTTGGGCAGCCGCTGGCGGACGGCCTCGTAGAGCAGCAGAGCGGTGGCGGTCGAGACG
>LVAZ01000255.1 GCA_001603055.1 Victivallales bacterium Lenti_02 | reverse complement strand
GGCGAAATTGTTGTTCCGGAAGGATTCGGCGGTTTTGGCGACGACCAGGAGGACGCCGCCGGGCGCGAGGTGCTCGGCGGCGGTCCGGAAGGCTTGCCGGAGGTCCTCCTCGGACACCATGTAGTCGATGCTGTCCGGAATGGCCACGGCATCGAACCGGCGGTTCAGGCGGAGGGTCCGCATGTCGTCTTCCCGGTACTCGATGGCGGGATGGGCGGCGCGGGCCTTGGCCAGCATGCCGAGACTCAGGTCCACGCCGGTGACCGTGAAATGCCGTTTGAAGACGTGGTCCAGACCGCCGGCGCCGCAGCCCAGATGCAGCAGGGTGCGGGGGGGCTCCGGCGCGGCTTGCCGGATTTGGTCCACGTAGAACCCGGCCTCCTCCGCGCATTCCGCCGGATCGGCGAGCAGGTCTTCGGTCCAGGCCAGTTCATTGTAGGCGAGCCAGGTCGAGGCCATGACGAATCTCTTTCCGCAGCTTGCTCAGAGGTCGTAGAGTCCGCCGTCGTAGGTGGGGGCACCGCCCCCGGCGCCGGGTGCCGCGCCCTCGTCGCCGAAGAGGTCGCCCATGTCCTCCTCGATCTTTTCGGGGTCCTCGCCGGCTTCGAGGCGGCGGACGGCCTCGGCCATCTCGCCCTCGATGGGCTCGCCGGTGATTTCGCCCATGCGGCGCATGAGGCGGCCGAGCTGGCGGGGGTCGCTCTCGTCGATGCCCTCGGCCGCGCTCATGAGCTTCATCATTTCGCGCTCGACGCGGGGATCGTCGAGGGCGTCGCCGTCGCCGCCGGGCGCGGCCGGGGCGGCGGATTTCGATTTGCGTTCGGCGCCGGCGATGGCGAATTTCGAGATCAGCTTGCGCAGGCCGGCGGCGCCGCAGACGGGGCAGACGGGTTCCCGGGCGGCGGCGGGGGACTTGACCAGGAAGCTGTAGATGCGGTTGCAGTCCTGGCAGAGATACTCGAAGATGGGCATGGCGGTTCCTTTGCCGTTCGCGGGCACGTCCGGAAAAATAGCCGCCGGGCGGGGCCGGTCAACCAGAAGTCGCCGGAGTACGCAAGCAAGACGCCAGATCAGGCGCGTGGAGCGGCCACGGCGCGCAGCGCCGGGAACGCCCCGGCCAACCCGTAAAGGTAGGCATGGCGCGGGACGGGTGGTCGCGAGACGCGACCGCTCCACACGAAAGATAGGCACGGGTTCCGGCGCAGTCACGGAAAATGCCCTGAACACACGCTTCCTGGAACTCTGCACCCTGAAAATCAACGAGTTCAACTTGCGCGAGCTTGGTGCTTGCACAGGTGAGTTCCGGTCAACCGCGCGTGGTCTGCCGCAGGTCCACTTCCACGACCTCCTGGAAGGAGCTGACCACGAGATAGCGCTCGACGGTCAGCTCGAACAGGGCGGTGGCGGGATCGGCGAGGAAGCCGGCCAGGCGGGGGTGGCGGGTCAGAAAGAGCGAACGGGGCGTTTCGCTCTCCCCGTCGGGCAGTTCCCGGGTTTCGCCCAGGGCGGTGACGGCGACGGCATGCTCGAAGTCCCCGGCGCTGTTGCTCCGGTTGTCGATCAGCAGAGCGGCATGGGACTCGGCGCGCAGGTTGGCGTACTTGCGGGTCTGGCGGGGAGTGGCGAACCACAGGCGGCGGAAGTCGCCGGCCGCGGCGAAGGCGATCAGATTCGCGTAGGGGGTGGTGCAGCCCGCCGTGGCCAGCACCGCCAGGGGTTGCTCATGCAGCATGTCACGCAGGTGGGCAGGGAAATTCGACAACGGCATCGGGGTGTCCTGGGCTATTGGTTATCGGTCGTCCCCCTCCACCATATCATGGCGGCGGGCGAAACCAAGGACGGGCTGAATAAAGCGGCCTGCCGGTTCGTCCTTTTGGTACGGCAAAACCCGGCGGTATAGTATTCGCCCACAAACGTCCAGGAGGGCTTGATGCCCGTTCGGTTGTCGGTACAAGGTTTCCTGCTCCTCGCCGCGCTGCTGCTGGGCAGCGGCTGCGCGGTGGACCGTCTGCGGCTGCCGGAGTTCGACGCGCAGTTCCAGGCGGGCCGGTACGAGGCGGCGCGCCAGATCGCGGCGAAGGAGATCAAGCCGGCCCAGCCCCATCGGGCTCTGCTCTGGCAGCTCCAGAAGGCGAATCTCGACCGCATGCTGGGGGACTATCCCGCCAGCAACGCCGGCTTCGACCGCTGCGAGGACGCCTTCCGGCACTACGATCTCGACAACCTCGCCGTCGCCGGCGGGCGGACGGCCACGACCCTGCTCAGCAACGATTCCCTGCGCCCCTACGAGGGCGAGGGCTACGACCGGGTCATGGTGAACACCTACAAGGCCCTCAACTTCGCGGCCCTCGGGGACCACGCGAACGCGCGCGTCGAGTTCAACCGCGCCCTGCAGCGGCAGGACATGGCCAAGCAGCGCTTCGCCGGCGAAATCGCCCGCACCGAGCGCGAGATCGCCCAGCGGGAGGCCGGCTCGCAGGGGGCGGCCGGCGGCACCCGGCGGACCACCGAGAGCCCCGAGGTGAAGGGCATACTCGCCCAGCGCTACTCGAACCTCGACCGCTTCCAGGCCTATCCCGATTTCGTCAATCCCTTCACCACCTACGCCGCCGGGCTCTACTTCCTGCTCGACGGGGACCACGCCAAGGCCCTCGACATTCTCAAGGAGGCGCACGGCATGCTGCCGGGGCAGGCGCAGGTGGCGGCGGACTTCGCGGCCGCCGAAGCCCGGCAGCCGGTGCGGGGCCGGGTCTACGTCTTCTTCGAGAACGGCATGGTGCCCGCGCGCGAGGAGGTGCGGGTGGACCTGCCCCTCTTCCTCTTCACCAACCAGGTCCGCTACACGGGCATCGCCCTGCCCCAGCTCGCGCCGCGCTCCCCGGCCTTCCCCTATCTCGAATTCGAGTCGGCGGGGACGGTGGCGCGGACGGCGCCGCTGGCCAGCATGGACGGGGTGGTCGCCGCCGAATTCCGCAAGACCCTGCCGCTGGTGGTGTCCCGCGCGGTGGCCTCGGCGGTCGCCAAGATGGCCATGCAGTATGTGGCCCAGCGACAGGGCGGGGACCTGGCGGGGCTGCTGGTGGCCGGCTATTCGGCCATGTCCACGGCGGCGGACCTGCGCACCTGGTCGGGCCTGCCCAAGGAATTCCAGACGGCCCAACTGCCCCTGCCCGCGAACGGGCCGCTGGTGCTGCGCCGTCCGGGGCAGGCCCCGATGAATATTTCCCTGCCCTCGTGCGTCAATGCGATTGTGTGTGTGCGTATTCCGCAGGCGGGGGCTCCGCCTGCCGTGCAAATCATCGCCTTCAACTAGGAGGACCGTCCATGAGAATCCCCCGCTCCCTGCTCCTGGCATCCCTGGCCCTGGCCGGGATGCTCGCGGGCTGCCGCACCGTGCGCCCCCCCGACCCCCGGGTCAGCCTCGAACCGATGCTCGGGCGCAAGATGCACGTCACCCAGTTCATCGTCCGCCGCAACGAGGCCAACCTGGTCGAAATCCAGGCGACCCTGCGCAACCTCGGCTCCCGCACCCTGCCCCTCGAAACCCGGGTGGACTGGTTCGACCTCCAGGGTCTGAAGCAGGAATCCCTGACCTCGAAATGGAGCAGTCTTTCGATCAGCGGCCATACCGAGTATAGTTTGCGGGTAACCGCCCCCAACGAGGCGGCAACGGATTTCCGCTGCTACATCCGCGAAGCAAGAAGGAACTAACCCCATGCGCCTGTCCACCTCCCTCCTCTCCGGGGCCTTGGCCCTGCTTGTCCTCGCCAGCGGCTGCGAGAGCGTGAAGAACATCGACATGGACAACGACACCGGCCATGCCGTGATGGCTCTCGACTACCGCGACTTCCAGCTCGCCGCCGACGAGCTGGTGCAGTCCCTGCTCGGCTCCGGCGCCCTCAAGCGCCCGGACGGCGGCCGCTACGTGATGACCACCGGCCGGATCGTCAACGACACCATGCAGCGGATCAACACCGACCAGCTCATGGCCAAGATCGAGGAAGCCATGCTCAACTCGGGCCAGGTGGTGATGACCGCCGCCGTCGGCGGGCAGGGCGCCCCCGACGCCATGGTCCACGAAGTCCGCCAGCTCCGCCAGAACGAGGAGTTCAACCAGGCGACCATCGCCCAGAAGGGCACCCTCATCGCGCCCGACATGAGCATCTCCGGCCTGATCCTCCAGCGCGACATCCGCTACAGCCGCTCCAAGACCCAGGTCGAGTACTACTTCCAGCTCCGCGTCGCCAGCATCACCACCGGCCTCGTCCACTGGCAGCGCGAGACGATCATCGGCAAGCGCGGCAGCAACAAGTCGGTGTCCTGGTAGGTTCGCCCCCGCTCCCCTTTCCGGGTTTCCGGGAAGGGGAGATTGGAGTTTGACCCAAACCCGCCGCCGGAGTAGAGGTGGTAATCGGTGTTGGTCGCTCTCTCCGGCGGAGGTTGCTTGGTCAAGGTCTTGAGCCCACCCCCGGTGGGCGGAATATACTAGCCCAGTGGCGGAAGCCCTGGGTACGATGGGAATTTGATTCCGAGCCCCCGCAGGGTGGCGACAGATCCTGCAAGGGCGTCAGCCCGCGTCGGGGCGCTCTGCCTTGGGCTGACGGCCAAGGACCCGATATGCAGCCCTCCGGGGGAGGGCTCAGTTTCCTTTTTTCGCCTTTCCCAGGGCTTCCGCCGCTGGGCTACGATATGCCGCCCTCGGCGAGGGCTCGAATACCAAGACCGACTTCTGCCAAACTCCAGGCTCCCCTTTCCGGAATGCCGGGAAGGGGAGATTGCGGAGTCGGGTTTGCTTTTGTCCTGCCCGATGCCATCGTAGCGGCGATTCGGCTGGCTGACCCACGCGAGCGGAGCACCGATTGCGGCCCAGATGAACGATGGCATCAACAGACTTCTGAACGCGCGCGAGATCGCGCGGCTGAACCGCCTGACCCTGGGCTCGCGCTTCACGGTCGAGGGCAGTCTGGCCGGCGCCCACCGCAGCCCGCTCAAGGGCTTCAGCGTCGAGTTCGCCGACTATCGCCAGTATGTGGCGGGGGACGACCTGCGCCACCTCGACTGGCGGGTCTACGGCAAAAACGAGCGCCTCTACATCCGCCAGTACGAGGAGGAGTGCAACCTCCGCGTCTATCTGCTGGTGGACGGGTCGAACTCGATGGCCTACAGCCGGGGGGACGGCGACAGCAAGTACCGCCACGCCTGCCGTCTGGCGGGGGCGCTGGCCTACCTCACGGTCCACCAGCAGGACAGCGTGGGCGTCACCATCTTCGATTCCGAAATCCGCGCCAACCTGCCCGCCAAGTCGGGCCTCGAACACCTGCGCGTCGTGGCCAACACCCTCTGCGACCACCAGCCGGAGCGCGACACGGACGTGGCGCTGACCCTGCACCGGCTGGCCGAGAAGCTGCGCCGCCGGGCGCTGGTCGTGGTGTTCAGCGACCTGTTCGACGACCTCGAACGGCTGCGCAACGCCCTGGCCCACTTCCGCCGCCGCCGCCACGACGTGGTCGTCTACCACACCCTCGACAAGGCCGAGATCGAGTTCCCCTTCCGCGACATCGGCAACTTCCTCGACCTCGAGACCGGCGAGACCCTCATCACCAACCCCCGCGAAGTCCGCTCCGCCTACCAGGAGGCCTTCGCCGATTTCCTCCAGGGCTGCCAGCGCATCTGCGCGGGCCTCGACATCGAGTACGTGCTCGCGCCCACGGACCGTCCGGTGGGCGCGTTCATCCAGGAACACATGATCCGCCGCCGCCGCGCCGGCCGCTGAGGATCGCAACAGGAGCAAATCCGGACAATGATGCCGTTTCTGGCACCATGGTTCATGCTGGCAAGCGCCGTGGCCGCCGTGCCGCTGGCGCTGCACCTGCTCCACCGCCGCCGCCCCCAGCCGGTGCCCTTCGGCACGATCCGCTTCCTGCGCGAGGCCATCGCCTCGACCCGGCGCTCGCGCAACCTGACCAATCTGCTGACCCTGCTGATGCGGGTGCTCATCGTCCTGCTCCTGGCCATGGCCTTCGCCCAGCCCATCGTCCGCTTCACCACCTTCATGCCCGAGGGCAAGCGCACCCTGGTCATCGTGCTCGACGGCAGCGCCAGCATGCAGACCAGGGACGGCGAGCGGAGCTGCTTCGAGCACGGGCGGGACTGGGCGCTGAAGCTGCTCGGCTCGCTCAACCAGGGCGACCGGGTCGCGGTCTTCTGCCCCGGCACCGCCCAGCCGCGGGTGGTCTTCCCCCCGAATTCGGACCACGAGGCCATCGCCCGCACCCTCGGCGAACTGCAAGCGGGCGCCGGCGCGGCCAATCTGGCCGAGGCCCTGAGCGACGCGCTGAACCGGCTCGGCGACACCGCCAAGGGCGCCGGCGTCGAAATCCATGTGTTCAGCGACTTCCAGCGCAGCGGCTGGCGTCCGGCCGAGGTCGAGGCGCTGGCCCCCGCCCTGAGCGGGCGGGGCATGCTGCTGTTCCTCAACCATCTGACCCCCGCCGTGGCGGCGAACGTGGGCATCGCCGCCGCCGAGTTCATCCCCCCCGCCATTCTGGGCGAGGGCCAGTTCCAGACCCGCGTCACCGTCCGCGCCTCCGCCGACTTCAGCGGGCCGAACACCCTGCGGCTGCTGGTGGGCGACCAGGAGCAGGCGCGCCACTCCTTCCGGCTGACCCCCGGCCAGGAACTGCGCCTCGAACTGGCCGGCCAGGCGCAGGGCGGCGACAGCCATGTGGCCGGGCAGCTCGAACTGGAGACGGACGGTTTCCCCCTCGACGACGTGTTCCGCTTCTCGCTGCCCCGCCTGCCGGGGATTCCGGTCTTGCTGGTGGACGGCAGCGCCCGCGGCGACGAGGGACGGCGGGACACCTTCTTTCTCGAACGCGCCATCCAGCCGCGCGGCAAGGACACCTCGATCTTCCTGCCCCGGGTGGTGGACTGGCCCACCTTCGTCTCGAGCCCGCTGGCCGCCTACCGGGTGGTCTACATCTGCAATCCGCCCGCCCTGGGCGAGGCCGCCGCCGAGAAACTGCTCGAATTCGTGGCCGACGGGGGCACGGTGGTGCTGATGCCCGGCCAGAACCACATGCTCGAGGGCAATCTGGCCCGCCTGCCCGTGCTGCGCGGCCTGAGTGTCCAGAAGGACGTGCTGCCCGAGGAGCGGGCGCTGGGCATCGTGCCCTCGCAGACCCCCTCCCAGCTCGAACGCCGCCTGCTCGCGATCATGCCGCCGCCGCCGAACGTGGTGGTGCGCCGCCGCCTGGTCTTCGGCGAGCTGCCCGCCGGCGCGGCCACCCTGTTCCACTACACCGACGGCGGCCCCTTCGTGCTCGAGGTCCCCCACGGGCGCGGCAGCTTCTGGGTCACCTCCGTCAGCGCCAACCGCGACTGGTCCGAATGGCCCCTGAGCCCCTTCTTCGTGCTCTGCCAGCAGGAACTCATCAAGGGGGGCGCCCGGCGCACCCTCACCCGGCTCACCGGCACGGTCGGGGCGCCCGTGGCCTTCGACTGGACCGAGCCCGCCACCGAACTGGATTTCGACCTGGCCGGCCCCTCCGGCCATGTCCGCACCGTCCATGTCACCCGCGCGGACGCGGACCGGCCGGCCATCGTGGCCGAGTTTCCCGAGCCGGGCTTCTACCTGCTCCGCCGCCAGGGCGAGGAGCGCCAGATCGCGATCAATCTGCCCGAGGGCGAGGGGGTGATGGAGTACGTGGCGCGGAGCGAGGCGGCCCTGCCGCTGCGCGAGGTCGCCGCCTACCAGTCGGAGAACTGGCACCAGCACCAGCAGCACCTGGCCAACGTGCGCCAGGGGCGTCCGCTCTGGCCCCTGCTGCTGCTGCTGGCCTTCCTGCTCTCCGCCGCCGAGGAGCTGTTCGCGAATCTGCGCAGCCGGGCCAAGGCCGTGCCCGAGGCTCTGCGGCAATTCCTGGGCCGGGGGGCCACCGCATGACCGCTCTCCTCCCCGCCGCCATTCTGCTCGATCCAGTGGTGCCGCCGTGGGTGGCGCTGCTGGTGGTGGCCTTCGTGGCCGTCGCGGCCTGGCAGACCTATCGGCAATGCCCGCTGAACCGCCGCCAGCGACTCGGGCTCTGGCTGCTGCGCGTGGCGGCGGTCCTCATTCTGGCCTGGCTGCTCATGCTGCCCAAGCGGCGCACGGTCAAGGTCGAGCAGGAAATGCCGGTGCTGGCCGTGGCCCTGGACATATCCGCCAGCATGACCGACAATCCGGGCAACTTTCCCCAGACCCGCCGCGACCGGGCGCTGGAATTCCTCCAGGACAGCAAGACCCAGCGGGTCCTCGCCCGCTACCGGGTGGTCCGCTTCCATCTCGGTGCCGTCGCCGAGGAGGTGAGCGACGAGGGCGGGGAACCGGTGTTCAACGCGCCGCGCAGCAATCTGGGGGCGGGCATCAACCGCATCACCGAGCGGCTCCGGGCCGAGAATCTGGCCGGGATTCTGCTGCTCAGCGACGGGCTCGACCATTCCGGCGAGCGCCTCACCCCCGCCAGCCTCGCCGTCCCCGTCTACATTCCCCAGCTCGAACTGCCCTTCGAGCCGCCCCCCGAGCCGCCCGAGGACTGGTACATCGCCGACATCGCCCACCCCCGGATGATGGTGGTGAACTGGAAGGCCAACGTGGACGTCCTGGTCCGCCGCCGCGGGCGCGGCGTGGCCGAGTTCCCCATCCATCTGCGCCAGGGCGGCAACCTGCTCCGCACCAGCATGGTCAGTTTCGCCGAGGGCGACGCCTTCCAGCAGGTCAGTTTCACCATCGAGCCGACCCAGATCGGGCAGACCGTCTACCACGTCGAAATCGGGCCGGGCGGGGACGCCGATCCCGAGAACAACCAGCGCGACTTCCTGGTCGATGTGGCCGACCCCCGCAACCGGGTGCTCTATCTCGAGGGCGTGCCCCGCTGGGAGTTCAAATTCCTCAAGCGCGCCCTGCTCAGCGAGAAGAACTACCAGTTGTCCGCCTACGTGCAGGGCGGCGACGGGGCCTTCATCAACTTCGACGAACTGAGCGGCAAAGCGGGCGGCCAGGTGCCCGCCTTCACCGCCGAGAGCCTGGCCGAGTTCCGGGTCATCATCCTCGGCGACATGCCCGCCAGCGCCCTCACGGCGGAGGACTGCGCCAACCTCCGGCAGTTTGTGGACAAGGGGGGCGGCCTGCTCTTCTACGGCGCGAAGGCCAGCTACGGTCCCGGCGGGCTGGCCAGTTCGCCGGGTTTGGCCGAGCTGATGCCCGCCGTCTCCGAGGCGGGGGCGGCCATGCGCGAGGGCCGCTTCACCGCCGCGCTCAGCGCCAAGGGGCGCACCCATCCGGCCCTCTCCGAGCTGGCCTCGGCGACCCAGCTCCCCCCGATTCTCAGCTTCTGGGGACCGGTCCGGACCAGCGAATTCTCCTCGGCCCTGCTGGTGACGGCGGACGGTTCGCCGGTGCTGGTCACCCGGCCCTACGGCCAGGGGCGGGTGGGCATGGTGCTGAGCGACTCGCTCTGGCGCTGGCAGCTCGGCGGCGAGGCCGGCGGCAGCGAGCGGAGCCTCTACGGCCGCTTTGTCACCCAGTTGGTCCACTGGCTCGCCCCCAGCGAGAAGGACCTCGGCGGCACCACCCTGCTGCAAGCCGTCCTCAGCCACACCCAGGCCGAGCTGCGCCAGAAAGTCACCATCGGCGCCGTCTACGATCCCGGCGAGAACCGGGAACAGGCGGGCGTCACCTGCAAGATCACCCTGCCCGACGGCCGCGTCCTCGTCTATCCCATGCTGGCCGCCACCCTCGGCACCGATGTGGGCTTGACCAGGCCGGTCGAGGGTTTCAAGTGCTTCTTCACCCCCCAGGAACCCGGCCAGTACCAGATTGTCCTCCACACGGCGGACGGCACCCAGGAGGCCACCGCCACCATCCTGGCCGAGAAGCCCGAGAACGAGCGCACCGGCGAGCCGCTCAACCGCGCCTATCTGGGCCAACTGGCGGAGGACACCGGCGGCGCCTGCCTGGAATGGCCCCGGCGGCACAATGTGTTCGACACCCTCCGCCACCAGTCCAGGGAGGTCGCCCTGGTCAAGGAGTATCCCGTCTGGAACCGGTGGTGGTGGCTGCTGGTTCTGCTCACTCTGTTCTGCGCGGAATGGTGGTGGCGCCGCCGCGTGGACCTGGTGTAGGGGGAGGGAGCATGGCGCGCGTCGTCTGGATTCTGCTCTGTTCCCTGATGGCCGCCGGCATCGAGCTGGTGGTGGGCGGCTACGGCCTGTGCCTGCCGGTCTTCGCCGCCGTCGCCTTCTGCCTGCTGGTGGCCCAGGGCGCGCGGCGCTCCCTGCCCTGGCTGGTTCTGGCCGGCGCGGTGCTGGATCTCTCCTACGCCCGCGCGCTGCCGGCGCAGGCGGTGCTGCTGGTTCTGCTGGCCCTGCTGGCCGCCGCCTGGCGCCGACACGGGGACTGCATCCACCCGCTCGCCCAGACTCTGCCCGGAATCGCGGTCGGGGGCCTGAGCGGCGCGGTGCTGGTCCTGCTGGTCTCGCTGCCCGGCCTGGCCCCGGGCTGGGGCACCGTCCGGCAGCAGGGCTGGATTCTCCTCCAAGGGCTCGGCGGCGGCGCCGTGCTGACCCCCTTCGCCATGGCGCTACTCGACGGCGGGGCCCGGCGGCTGGGATTGCCCCTCTACGCCCGCGCCCGCAACCGGCGGGAGGAATAGCCGGACCATGCCCGAAGAACGCCCCATCTCCGCCTACAACCTGCGTATCTATCTCGTCGGCGCGGTGCTGGTGACCATGCTGGGCCTGCTGGTTCTGCGCCTCTGGCAGGTGCAGGTGCTCGAGGGCGGCAAGCACGTCGAGGAGATCACCCGGCAAAGCGTCCGCCCCATCCGGATGAACGCGGTCCGCGGGCGCATCCTCGCCGCCGACGGCTCGGTGCTGGTGGACAACGACAGCCGCTACGATCTGGTCTTCCACGTCTCCGAGATGCGCCGCCCCGGAACCCGCCGCAACACCGTCACCCACATCGTCCGCGCCAGCCTGGATTTCGCCCGGCTCCTCGACCGGCCCGCCGCCGTCAACGCCGCCATGGTCCAGCGCCACCTGCATGTGAACCCCGCCCTGCCCATGACCGTGTTCCGCGACCTCGCCCCCGGGGAGATCGCCAAAATCATGGAACTCTATCCGCCCGTCCCTGGCGCCGAAGTCCAGACCCGCCCCGTCCGCCGCTACCGCGAGCCCGAACTCGCCTCCCAGATTCTCGGCTGGGTCGGCCGCCACCGGCCCGACCGGCCCGAGGAAATGGATCAGTACCAGTCCGCCTACATCGGCTACGAGATGCGCGGCCGCGGCGGCCTCGAAAGCCGCTACGACGAACTGCTGGCCGGCGAGGGCGGCCACAAGCTCGTCCGGGTGGACCCGCTGGGCTACATCCACGAGGAGATCGGCGTGTCGCGCGCGCCGGTGGACGGGCGCGACCTGCTGCTCACCCTCGATCCCGCCGCCCAGGCCATCGCCAACCGACTCCTCGCCGGGCAGAAGGGCGCGCTGGTGGTGCTCGAGGTGGATTCCGGGGCCGTTCTCGCCCTGGCTTCGGCCCCCACCTTCTCCCTCGACCAGCTCTCCCCCGAGACCTACACCGAACTCAGCGAACGTTCCGACCTGCCAATGCTCAACCGGGCCGTGGACGGCAGCTACGCCCCCGGCTCCATCATCAAGCCCCTCATCGCCCTCGCCGCCCTCGAATGCGGCGCCATCCACCCCGGAACCAGCCACAACTGCACCGGCGTCTACACCACCCACGGGCTCAACATCCGCTGCGCCGCCCGCTGGGGGCACGGCGAGCTGCAACTGGTCGAGGCCATCCGGGTGTCCTGCAATCCCTATTTCATCGATGCGGGCCTCCGCAGCGGGCTCGAGAACATCCAGCCCGTCTTCGCCGCCGTCGGCCTGGGTCGTCGGCCCGGAATCGACCTGCCCTCCGCCGCCTCCGGACTTCTGCCCACCCGCGAGTACGCCGTCCGCGCCCGCGGCAGCCGCCATCCCTGGGGCCTGGCCGACACCGCCCTCATCAGCATCGGCCAGGGGCTCAGCGTCATCACCCCCCTCCAGGCGGCCGTCTACACCGCCGCCATCGCCAACGGCGGCTACGTCTACCGCCCCTTCCTCGTCCGCTCCGTCCTCAATTCCGACGGCCAGGTCTGGCGCAACACCGTCCCGGTCGTCGAGAACCGCCTGCCCGTCTCCCCCGGGCATATCGCCGTGGTCCGCCAGGGAATGTATCAGGCGGTCAACAGCGAGCGCGGCAGCGGCGAGCGCGCCCGGAGCGAGATCATCGCCCTGGCCGGCAAGACCGGGACCGCCGAGGTCAAGCCACCCGGCGGACCCGTCAGCAAGAACACCTGGTTCATCTGCTTCGGCCCCTTCGCCAACCCCCGCTACGCCTGCGCCATCCTGATCGAGGAGGGCGATTCGGGGGGACGGAGCGCCGCGCCCCTCGCCCGCCAGTTCTTCGAGGAATGGCTGGGCCGGAACGGCGGCCGCTAGCCCAACCTTCCGCCTGTCCCGCTGGACAGGCCCGGCCCGGCGCTCTACCTTAGGAACAAGGAACTCCACCAGCGGTCCATACCAGCGGGCGACAAAGCCGAAAGGGACATTCCATGAATCAACACTATTACCTGACTCTTTTCCCCACCGAGGCCCTGGTCGCATCCCAGCATGATCCGGAACATTTCGGCGCCTACATGGCCACCGGCGGGCGCGACGGCTCCTCCGAAATCGTCATGTTCATCGAGATCGACCCCTCCTTCCCCGGCTTCGACTGGGAGTATGCCAAGGCCACCTGCGTGCCCCACCCCGACGGCCGGCCGAAGAACTCCGTCTACCTCTCCATCTACCGGGTCCTCGAACGGGTCCCCTTCGCCGCTCTCGGCAATCTCTACCTCACCACCCGGGACGGGCGCGTGCTGGGCCTGGCCAAGCAGCCCTACGACCCGGCCGTGGCCACCGGTGCCTACCATGTCTATCAGGAACTATGCCCGGTGCACCCCCTGGTGGTGAGCAAATTCCCCCCCCGCGAGTTCGGCCGCTACATCACCGGCAGCCAGACCAAGCTGCAACTGCCCAAGATCGCCTTCGTCGAACTCAAGGTGGTGGACCTCGACAACCTCGAGGACAGCGGCAACATCGGCGGCCTCTACGACCGCAACATCAACCACCTCCGCCGCTGCGTCGAATCCGTCACCAACGACACCCCGAAAACCACCAAGACCCTCGAACGCTCCCACGTCGAGTCCTTCACCTTCAACGCCGTCAAGAGCGGCATCTACCTCTGCGACGGCACCGAGACCATCGCCTATCCCATGCCCTCGATCGAGGAGTTGCGCGAGACCAACTACGACTGGGCGCGCTCCGCCCTCATCATCTAGCCGGCTGGGTCCCGCCATGTCCGATTTCGACCTCCGGGCCGCGCAGGCGGCGGCAGGGCTCAGGCAACAGCTTCGTCTCGAACGGGAACCCCGCGTGCTGGTGCAGGTGGGGCATTCCTTCCCCCATGCGGCCATGCCCCTCGAAGACACTCTTCCCCTGGCCGCGCTCGACGGCATTGCCGACAGTCCCGGCCTGGGGCCGCCGCCCGACCTGGGCCTGCTCGGCGAAAGCGGCGGCGGCATCCTCCTCGGCCGGGGGCACCGCTACCTTTTCGAGGGTCGCGGCCTGGACCCCGTCCAGCTCCCCGTCGCCGCCGCCGTCCAATGCGGCGTCCGCGACGTGATTCTCGTCGAGACCTGCCTCTCCCTCCGCGACGACCTCCGCATCGGCACCTGGGTCGCCGTCACCGACTGCGTCAACAATCTCGGTTTCTCCCCCCTGGCCGCCCGCCTCACCACCCTCGCCTGTCCCTTCCAGGACATCAGCGACGCCTTCAGCCAGGAACTCAACGCCGAACTCATCAACGCCGTCGCCGACACCTGCATCGCCCCCCGGCTCGGCGTCTACCAGGCCGACATCGGCCCCCACTACGCCACCCCCGCCGAAGCCGCCATCGCCCGCCGCAACGGCGCCGACGTTCTCGGCAACGGCATCATCCCCGAGGCCGTCCTCGCCGCCGGGCTCGGCTGTCGGGTCAGCGCCCTCCTCCTCGTCGTCGGCCAAGCCGCCACCTACCGCGGCAAGCGCCACCGCCATCCCGACACCCTCGACGCCGCCGAATTCTGCGGCCCCCCCATGCTCCGCTCCCTCCTCGCCGCCCTCCGCGGAACCGCCACCGCCAGCGAATGATCGGTGCCGGTCGATTTATCCGGCAGACTTCGGCGTGAATGCCCTGCACGCACGGCGCATCGCTCCGCTACTCGCTGAGCCGGACCAGGCGGAGGCCGTAGAAGTTGTAGCGGCAGAAGGGGGCGCACCAGCCGCGCGCCGCCGACCGGCAATAGGCGGGGCCGCAGTTCCAGCTCCCGCCGCGCATCGCGCAATCGGACCCTCTGGCGGGGCCCTTGGGGTCGGTCTTGTCCCCGGGCGTGTAAGGCCCGTACCAGTCCTCGCACCATTCCAGCACATTGCCGTTCATGTCGAAAAGCCCCCAGGGATTGGGCTGCTTCTCCCCCACCGGATGCGTTTGCCCCCCGGCGTTATCCCGATACCAGACATAGTCGCCCATCCGCTCCGGATCGTCGCCCCAGAAATAGCGGGTGGCGGTGCCGGCCCGGCAGGCGTATTCCCATTCGGCCTCGGCGGGGAGGCGGAACGTGCCGATGCCCAGGCCGTTCAGCTTGCCCACGAATTCCTGGCAGTCGGTCCAGGTGACCGAATCCACCGGCAGAGCGGGATCGCCCGTGAAATGGGAGGGGTTGCTCCCCATCACCGCCTGCCACTGCGCCTGCG
>LVAZ01000254.1 GCA_001603055.1 Victivallales bacterium Lenti_02 | reverse complement strand
CCCCCCCGCCCCGGCCCGCTGCTGAGCGACGAGGAGTTCTTCGCCGAACTCGATCTCGACCGTCCCGAACTGGCCGCCGTGCGCCGGGCGGTCGCGGCGGACGACCTGCCCGCCGCCAAAACCGCCCTGCTCGCCCATTTCCGCAGCCGCCGCTCCCCGGTCTGGCGCTTCGACTGGCGCGACCGCCCCGCCGATCTGCCCCGGTTCAAACCCGGCAGCGGCGGCTGGGACTATTTCAGCACCGGCTTCACTGTGGACTGGACCGGCTGGAGGGAATTCGCCTTCCCCCTCGCCGAATGGAGCGTCTCCCGCGAACCCCAGGGCTGGCACTTCATCAACGGTTTCCGCTTCAGCTCCACCTGGGGCAGCCGCACCCCCAGCCCCGACACCTATCTCGTCTTCGACGACCTGCGTCTCGCGGGCGACACCACCCTGCCCGTCGGCGACTTCGAGACGGAGGCGGACTTCGCCCGCTGGCCCGCCTTCGCCCCCGCCAGCCCGGCGGGAGTCTCCGGCACCGCCGGCGGAGCCTGGCGCGCCGCCACCGCCCCCGAGGCCGCCGCCAGCGGGCTCCCCAAGGACTGGCGTCCCTTCCGGGAACTCCGTTTCCGCGTCTATTCGGCCCAGGCCACCGGCGACCGCATCGCCCTCCTCGCCGACTCCGACGTCCGCCACCTCGCCCGCGCCGACCGCCTCCTCGAACATGTCTACAACGGCCATTTCCTCGGCGAACGCATCAACTGGGAAAGCAACAACCGCGAGCCCGGCGAACCCGCCTTCACCCCCGAGTGGACCTACTCGCTCAATCGTTTCCACCACTGGCAGACCCTCGGCGACGCCTACTGGCAGACCGGCGACGAAAAGTACGCCCGGGGCTGGATCGCCCAGATGCGCGCCTGGGTCGAGGACAATCCCTATCCCCGCTTCGCCGACGGCAACCGCTCCCTCACCTGGCGCACCATCGAGGCGGGCATCCGCACCTCCACCACCTGGCCCGACTCCCTGATGTACTTCCTCGGCTCGCCCTCCCTCGAACCCGACGATCTGGTCGTCTTCCTGAAAAGCTGGATCGAGCATGCCCGCCACCTCATGCGCATCACTCTGGATGACCCCGACCACGGCGGCAACTGGGTGACCATGGAATGCAACGGTCTCGGCCATCTCGGCATCCTCCTGCCCGAGTGCCGCCACGCCCCCCTCTGGCTCCGGACCGCCGCCGAACGCCTCGCCCACGAACTCGACCGCCAGGTCTACCCGGACGGAGCCCAGAAGGAACTCACCACCCACTACCACCAGGTGGCCCTGCAGAATTTCGTCGCCCTCTACCACTTCGCCGCCCGCAACGGCCAACCCCTCGGCGAACGCTACCTCGCCAGTCTGGAACGGATGTACGGCTACAATCTCAAGGCGATGGACCCCGAAGGCTTTCTGCCCCCGCTCAACGACGCCGGCCGCACCGCCGTGCGCGAATCCCTCCGGGAAGGGCACGAACTCTTCGGCCGGGACGACTTCCTCTGGGCCGCCACCCGCGGCGGCAAGGGCCGCGCCCCCGCCTACACTTCCGTCGCCCTGCCCTGGGCCGGACAGTACGTCATGCGCTCGGGCTGGGAACCCGACGCCCTCTACTGCCTGTTCGAAGCCGGCCCCTACGGCACCGGCCACCAGCACGAGGACAAGCTCTCCCTCGTCCTCCACGCCCTGGGCCGCGAACTGCTCACCGAAGCGGGCAACTACCGCTACGACGCCAGCCCCTACCGGCGCTACGTTCTCAGCACCTGGGCCCACAACACCATCCTCGTCGACCGCCAGGGGCAGAGACGGCAGGGACTCGGCGACACCTACGAGACCGACCGGCCCCTCGACAATCTCTGGCTCCACAACGAATGGTTCGATGCCGCCGCCGGGGTCTACGACCACGGCTACGGCCCCCGCCGGGAAATCCGCGTCCGCCACGAACGGACCGTGGTCTTCCTGCGCGGCGACTACTGGCTGGTCCTCGACCGCCTCGACGGCGAGGGCGAGCGCGAACTCGACATTCTCTGGCATCTCAAGGCCGCCGCCGCCGAACGTCTGGACGGCGGGCTCGCCGCCCGCGGCACCGATCCCGGCACGGCCAATCTCCTCGTCACCCCCGCGCCCGTCCCCGGCCTGGAACTGGACATCGTCACCGGCCGCCACGATCCCCCCCTCGGCTTCGCCCCGGCCGGCAGCCGCACGCCGATCCCCGTCCTCGACTACCGCCTGCGCACCAAGCTGCCCACCACCCTCGCCTGGGTGCTCACCCCCTGGCGCGGCGAAGTCCCGCAGATCGGCCTGGACATGCGCGAAGTCCCCGGCGGCACCATCCTCGCCGTCACCCGCCCCGGCGGCACCGACGAAGTCTTCGTGGCCCGCCCGGGCCGACCGGCCACGGTCGTCCTGGCCGGACGGGAGTTGACCGGCCGGATCGCCGTCGCCCGCCAGGCGCCCGACGGCACGATCAGCCACCACGCCGAATAGGCTGTCTACGCCTCGGTGGCCGCCCGTTGCCGCTGCAACCAGCCGTCGAACTCGTCCACCGTGTTGAAATCGTGGACAAAGAGAGTGCCGGTGGCCTCGCAGGGGTTGCCCTTGGGATAGTCCCGGCAAATCTGCGGCCGGACATCGTACTGGAGGCAGCGCCCGTCCTTGCCGATCCGCTCGCAGGGCGTGTCGAAGGCCACGTACCAAATCCCGTCGGTGTCCACCAGCACCCGCACGTCGCGATGGAGCAGATACCAGCGGACATCGTCGTAGTCGTCCGCCGTCCTCGGGGTGTCCACCTTGATGGCCATATACCGACAGCAACGCGCATTGCATTGCGCACAGGGCAACGGTTCCCGCACTTGGCACGCCATACGCACACTCCACAGCAAGCAGATGGTTCGTCGACGATGAATGGTGGGGACCCGCGCCCCGGGCGCGGTTTCGGGGGCGGCTCCAGGTCGAGCCGCCCGCCTGCCGCCGCCGGTTATCCTGCCGGGGCGGAACCAGACGCCAGGGAGATCCCTGTCATGAAATCCGAGTCGGAATGTAGCCGCTCCGGCCCCAACCGCCAGAGCCCGGCCCAGCAAAATCCGCCGCTGCCGGAACACTGGGTTCCGGCAAGCTGGACGCCCCGGCTTCCGGATGGGCACCCGATTTCCGCTATTCCTCGGTGGCGAGGAGGAGGCGGAGCTTGAGGGAGAGAACGCCCAGGCCCGCCGTCAGGTCTTCCTGGTGGGCGACCACATGGGGGGGAAGGTGGAGCTTCATGGGGCTGAAGTTCCAGATGGCGCGGATGCCCGCCGCGACCAGAGTGTCGGCCACGGGCTGGGCCACGGCGGCGGGGACGGTGAGAATGGCCATCTGCACGCCGTGGGCGCTGACGAAGGAGGGGGCCGTCTCCCAGGGATGGACCGGGCAGCCGTGGACGTCCCGGCCGGACTTGCCCGGGTCGGAGTCGAAGGCGGCGAGCACGCGCAGGCGGTAGTCCGCCAGACCGCTGTAGCCGAGCAGGGCGGTGCCCAGATGCCCCACGCCCACCAGAATCGCCTCGCGGACCTGGTCCCAGCCGAGATAGGTCTCGATGGCGGCGATGAGTTCGGCCACGTCGTAGCCGATCCGCGGCCGGCCGACGATGCCGGTCACCGAGAGGTCCTTGCGGACGATGATGGGCTGCAAGTCCAGCAATTCGGCCAGATAGGTGGTCGAGACCGCCACCTCCCCCTGGTCGCGCAGCTCCTTGATGAGGCGGAGATAGGCGGGCAGCCGCTGCACCGAGGGCTGTTTGGCGACGCGACGCAGATGCTGGTTCATGGCTCGCTCCAAGGCTCGGACAGCCAAAGGCTGCCGCGGGGGCGGAGAGGTCAGGGTCGGCAAGATTCCGTTACTTTATTATCGATATGTTAGGTTGCCAACCCTAGCCGCGGCGGGAGGCCCATTCTCTGGCCGTTTGCTGGTAGATGCCATGTGCCGCCCGGAGTTCCTCGATGTCGATGTACTCGACGGCACCGTGGGCCTGGAGGATGTCGCCGGGGCCCAGGACCACGCAGGGGATGCCCTTGGCGGCGAAGACGCCGGCGTCGGTGCAGTAGGCCACGGTGCCGGGCGCGTCGTCCCGTCCCTGCTGGCGCAGGGCGCGCTGGACGGTTTGGACCAGGGGCGCGTCGAGAGGGGTGCCCAGCCCGGCGGTGATCTGGGTCCAGCCCGGTTCGACGGGGAAGCCGAGGGCCGCGCCGGCCCGGCGGGCGAGGTCCCCGATCAGTTCCGCCACCGGCGGGGCGTTCGGCACCAGGCGCAGGTCGAGAACCAGGGAGCAGCGGTCGGGGACGATGTTGGGCTTCACGCCGCCCTGGATCATGCCCGCCGACAACGTCGAGCCGGCGAATCCCGGCGACTGGTGCGCGGCCAGCTCGGGGATGATGACCCGCTGCAGGAAGCCGATCAGCTCCGCCGTCCGGTAAATGGCGTTGATCCCGGCCTCGGGACGGGAGCCGTGGGCGGCCTTGCCGGCGCAGACCAGTTCGAGGTAGACGCTGGTCTTGTGGGCCGCGACCAGCCGGTTCGAGGTGGGTTCGCCCACGATCATCCCGTCGATCCGCCAGGGGGAGAGATCGAGGAAGGGCGCGCCCTGGCAGCCGGTTTCCTCGGCGCAGGTCGCCACGAACATCAGATTGACCTGCACCTTCTCGGCAAGGAGGTCCGCCAGCGCGGCCAGCATGGCGGCCATGCCGCCCTTGGTGTCGCAGGCCCCCCGCCCGTAGAGTTTCCCCCCGATGACTTCCACCGCGAAGGGATCGTGGGTCATGCCGTCGGTCCCCACCGTGTCCATGTGGGCCTGGAAAGCGAGGGTGGGCCAGCTTGGCTCGGGGTGTTTCGGGAAGGCGACCAGATTGGGCCGCCGGGGGGCGGCGTAGGTGACGCGCGTGCCCAGGCCGAGCCCCTCGAGGAAGTCCACCAGCCAGGCGCACATGGCCATTTCGTCGCTGGCCCGTTCGCCCGGCGCGCCGAGCGGCAGGGTGTTGCGGCTGTCGATGGGAACCAGTTGCCGGAGAATGTCGAGGGGATCGTGCATGATGCGCCTTGGCTGGACAAAGGGGGAAGCGACCTTGCCAACATAGCCGCCTCCCGCCGCCTGGCCACCGCCGCCCCCCGGCGGCAATTTCCATTTTTTTCCGGTCCGCAAAGAAGGTGCCCTGCCAAAGGCAGGAGTTAACCAAGTCCTGGACTCTGGCAGACAATAGTCTTGGCATTCGAGCCCTCGCCAGAGGGCGCTATATCGTAGCCCACGGCGGCAGCCGTGGGGCTGGAGTTTGGTACAGGTCGGCTGAAGAGGTACGAGACTTTTGTGCCGGAGGCACTACACAATCAATAGGGGTAGGGATAGGGCGTTCGCCCTACCCCTCCCTCCGAACCGGACGGGCG